>DATBCR010000091.1:0-2881 GCA_036270375.1 Pseudonocardiaceae bacterium
GCATGTAGTAGGTGCGCACGGTCAACGCGAGTTGGTCGGCTCCGGCATCGGTGTCGCCGTCCGGCCGCAGGATGCCGACGCCCTTGTGGCCGGGTAGCAGGGTGGAGGAGTCGTAGCCTCGGGTGTTCATCTGCTCGCCGAGGATGATGTTGGAGTCGCGCCAGTCCATCACCCGCAGCGCGAACCGTGACCCGAGCACCGCGCGTAGCCGGGAGGGGATGGTGGTGGAGTCCGGGCGTTGGGTGGCCAGGATGACCACGATCCCGGCCGCTGGCCCCTTCTTCGCCAGATAGGTCAGCAGGTCCGCGATGTGCGCCCCCAGGGTGGTTTTCGTGCCGCCGACGAGTTGGCGGGTCGGGTTCTCCAGGAACACCTGGACCTCATCAAGGATCACCGGGGTGATCGGCATCCCCATCGACGGGTTCTGCGACAGGGCCGGGGTGATCTTCGACTCCGGGCACGTCTCGTCGTCCATTGTGGCCATCCGCGCGAAGCGAGACTGCACCTCGGCCACCAGTTCGATCAGATAGTCCCGCACGGCCTCGGCGTGCTTCAGTTCGTCACCGCACACGAACCGGTGCGCTACCTGTCGTGCTGCGTCCCAGTCTTTGCCTCCTTTGCCGTCGAAGATGTACGGCCGCGCGTGGGGGTCCAAGATCAAGCCCGCGGCTGGTAGTCGGGTGGCGAATGTCTTGCCCTGCCTGGGAATCGCACCCACGAGCAGCGACGTCCACACCAATGGCAGGACGATCGGCCGGTTGCGGGCGTCCCGGCCGAACGGGACCGGCCGCCACGCATCCCACCGCTCAGCCGTCACCAACGGCCACGGCAGCGGCGAACCCGCGTACGGGTCGCGGTCGGCCACCCACAACGCCACCCTGCCTGCGTGGCCGCCCAGTCCGGGTACCCGTTCGGCGATGAGTTGGACCTCGTCGACGGCCAAGGCGGACGCCAGTGCCTCGCGGTGCTTGATGACGTCGGTGGCCTTGCGGGTCGCCGGTAGGTCGACTGTGATCGCCCAGCCTTCGCCTTGGCGCTGGGCGCGTTCGACCAGCCGGAGCGCTTCGTCCTTGCCGATCAGCTTCGCGTCCCGGAAGGCGTCGACGAGGACTTGCGGGTCCATCGTCCAGGTCAGTGTTCGCGGACCGGCCAGAACGGCTTTCCGGCCGGGCGCACCGTCCTTCCGCCGGCCGGTGACGGCCAGCACCACCGAGGAGACGCCCAGCGCTGCCCACCACACCACCGACCCGTACACGATGCTCAGGGTGCTGAGCGTGACCGTCAGACCGACCACCACAGCGCCGGTGACCTTCCACCGGAACAGGGTCAGGGCACGGATTTCGGTGAACTTGTCGGCCAGCTTCTCTGACTGCTCGGCAGCGTCGCGGTAGTCGTGAACGCGTACCCATCGACGCCACCCGCGCACTGCCACGACCGCACCTGGTCCGACCGATCCAACGAGCCGCAATGGTGAACGCACGAGCCATGCCAGGCCGTCCTGGACAGCGTGTCGGGCCGCAGCTCGTGACTTGACGGTTGATGGTACGAGCCGTGAACGCTGCCACCATCCCGTGAACGCTGCCGGCGGTCGGCGAGACGGCTGTGATTCGTCGTCGACGAGTTCGCCGTCGTACACCGGATCGGCCGGCACCAGGTCGTGACTGGCCACCAGGCGAAGGTGCCGACCGTCCGGGTCCTCTGTGCCGGTCATCGTGACTCCTGGGCGGTCTCGGTGATGAGCGTGGCGGCTAGGCGTGAGGACAGTCCTCGGGAGCAGCCGGTGACCTGGCGAATCCACGCGGGTGTCACTGTGGTGTCTGGTTGCCACGCGCTGCGGGCACGGTTGAGGTAGTCGGCAAAGGACGTTCGGCCCGTGGATGTGCTGCGCTGCTTGCGTTCTGGCTGCTCCGGCGGCCGATTCGTGAACGGTTCGGCCACGACCACGGACAGCTTGTTCCGGAGGTCGGTCACGGCCTCCGCAGCTACGAACACGACCAGCGGTGGCACGGAGTGCAGCACCACCAGCGCCGGTGAACCGGCCATGAACGCCGCCCACGTGTTCATCACATAGGTGGCCGCGAGGGTGAACCACTTCGCGCCACGAACCCATCCGCCGGTCGGGAGCCTGTGGCGGGCGATGACCTGTTCGGCCCGCAGGATAGCCAGCAGTACAAGGGACACCATGGGGTCCAGTAACCAAGCCGCCCACCAGGGCACGGACCACACCCGTGCTCCGGCGGCGGCGAAGCCCTGCACGTTGGACATGGTGAACGCCAGTCCCATCAGGATTCCGGTCCAGCACAACCGGTCTACCTGCCGGCTGATGTCCGCGTCGGATGCCCGGTCGGCCGGGCGGGTGAGCGGCATACGCTACCCACCCCGTCCAGTCCTCCTCATCGCCGGCCACCTCGCCGACGCGGGGTGTCAATGGTGGTCACCGTCAACGCGCGGGTCAGGGTCTGCGCTGCCAGCAAGGCCGGCAGCCCCAACACGACCCACAGCACCACCGGGTTGCCAGGATGGGTGATCACGACCCACTGCACGCCGACGATCACGGCGGCCGTGACTGTGACACGCCCTGCCAGGGACACGACGCGAACGCTTGCCCGTGCCGCGTCTGCCGCCTTGCGAGCGGCACGAGCCGACACCCGCCAGAGCACCACCAGAGCGACCAGACCACCGATGCCTGCCGTCACTTCGGTGGGGGTGAGGTGCACGTTCATGCCGAGTCACCCCCGTCCGATACTTCGTCCTCGCAGGACTCCCGAACCTCCTGGTGTCCTCGTGATCGCCACAGCGGGTACAGCGCGCGCCGGTCCTGCTCGGCCAGCGCACCCCACACGCCCACCGTGTCCCGGCCGGCGTAACGCAGCTCCAGCTC
>DATBCR010000092.1:0-11448 GCA_036270375.1 Pseudonocardiaceae bacterium
ACCCCCGATTTCCCGTTCATGCGGGACGTCACCAGTTGGTTCCTCACGTCCGTCACCATCGTCGGCGTCCTGCTGCTGCACCGGGAATGGCAGCACATGGCGCGCTGTCTTTCCCGGCTCGCCAACAACGGCGCGTTGGTCTACCGCGAACAGCGATTGTCGAGCACGTTCTCCCGGCTGCTCGGCGTCGACAGGATGGTGGCCGGCGTGGCACCCGAGAATGCCTTGAACGTCCTGGTCGGCCGGGTGGTCGGGACACTCGCGCGGCGCAGCCACCGGCTGACGCTGTCCCTGATCGCGGTGTCCATCGTGCTGGCACAGCTGCTCACGCTCGGCGAGCAGGGCAGCCTTTTCCAAACGCTCGCACCGGACAATCTCTCCCCGGCGGCCAGAACACTGTGGCTGAACAATGCCTACGCGAGCTGGTGGGCCGGCAGCCACCACGTTTTCGGCTATGTCCTCTACCAGGTACTGGCGACATTCGCGATCTTCATCATCCTGAGCTTCCAGACAGCGGGCGCCTGCGCCGTGTACGTGACGGTCGCGATGCATTTCGTCGTCGAGCCGAGCGCCGACTGGCTCAACCGGGACGGCCGGTTCGGCTGGACCCCGGTGGCCTACGTGTTCCGGACGGTGGTGTGGGCCAACGCCTTGCTCGGCGCGACCCTCACGGTCGTGCTGGTGTCGCTCGGTATCGGCAACTACGGCTGGGTGTCGGGTCTCGTCGTCCTGTACATCATCGTGATTCCGATCTCCATCGTGGTGCCGTGGCTCGCTTTCCGGCGGGTGGAGAAGAATGCGAAGAAACTGCGGATCACGGAGATCGAGGCGGCCATCAAGTCGCACGGCCTGCACGAGGAGGACGACATCGACAAACTGGCGCCGTACGTGAAGGAGATCGACCGGTGCCAGTCGATCCGGATCCGGCCGCTGCGGTTCGGCACCGCATCCTTCTCCACCTACATCCTGCTGGCCGTGCTGCCGGTCCTGCTCACCGTGGCGCAGATCCTGTTCCCGATCGAATTCAGCGGAAAGTAGCCGTTCGCCCGATTCGGGTCGAAGAAACCGCTGGCGGACCACCTATGCTTGATCGATGTCGACCAGCACACGAGAGGTAGCGGCCCGGCTCCGGTTGCCGCATGCGGGCCGGCCCGGTGCCCGGCCGGGCTGGTGGCCGGTGTGGTCTAAGCCGGCGGCGATGCGCGCGGTCCGGGCCACCGTCGTGGTGCCCGGCCTGTTCGCGCTGACCTACCGGGTCGTCGGTGACCTGCAACTGGCCACGTTCACCGCGTTCGGTGGGTTCGCCACCCTGGTGATGGCGTCGTTCGGCGGCCGGCGGCGCGACAAGCTGGTCGCGCACCTCGGCCTCGCGCTCACCTGCAGCGTGCTGGTGGTCATCGGGACGGCGGTCAGCCCGGTGCCGATCCTCGCCGCGCTCATCACCATTCCAGTGGTGTTCTGCGTGCTGTTCGCCGGCATCGCCGGGCCGAACGCGGCCTCCGGCAGCACCGCCGCGCTGCTGGCCTACGTGCTGCCCGCCACGTCATCGGCGGCGATGAGCACGGTGCCGGCGCGGCTGGAGGGCTGGTGGCTGGCGTCGGTCGTCGGCACGCTGGCCGTGCTGCTGCTCTCGCCGCGCCTGCCCGGCCAGCAGTTGCGCAACGCTTGCGCCGCCAGTGCCCGTGCGCTCGCCGACCAGTTGGACGCCGCGCTCGCCGGGGACATGTCGACGGCCTACCGGGCGAAGTCGATCGAGGCGAAGCACGACCTGCTCGCCGCCTTCACCGCGACGCCGTACCGGCCGACCGGCCTGGCCACCGCCGACCAGGCGCTGGACAGCCTCGTCGGCCTGTTGGAGTGGTGCACGTCCGTGATCGGCGACAGCCTGCACGAGTACCGCGACCTGAGCCTGATCGACAGTATCGATCGGAAACTGTTGGCGGACACCAGTTCCGCGCTGCGGGACGTGGCCGCGTTGGTGCGCGGCGAACCGGTCCGGCCGAGCCTGGAACCGCTGGAACAGAGCCTCGCCGCGAGCGCGGCGCACCTGCGGCAGCTCTGCCAGACCTGCGACGGCTACACCGACGCCGTGCACGTCTCGTTCCACGCCCGCAACGCCGCCGTCGCCGCGCACACCGCGATGGCCGACGCGCTGATCGCCGCGCACCGGGCCGACCCCTCGATCGTGTCCGGCGGCCGAAGGCGTTGGTACGGCGCGAATCCACCGGACCTGACCGTGCCGGACGCGACACCGCCGGACGACCCGACCCTGCCGCACGCCACGTTCAGCGAACGCCGCCTCGCCCGGCTGACCGCCGCGGCCACGGTGGCCTCCCGGCATGCAAGCCTGCGGTCGGTGTGGTTCCGCAACAGTGTGCGCGGCGCGGTCGCACTGGCCGCCGCGATCGCGGTGGCCGACATAACCGGTGTGCAGCACGGGTTCTGGGTGGTGCTCGGCACGCTGTCCGTGCTGCGCACCAACGCCGCGTCCACCGGTGCCACGGCGTTGCGGGCGCTGCTGGGCACGGTCGCCGGGTTCGCCGTCGGCGCGCTGCTGCTGCTCGTGATCGGCACCAGCGGCGCGGCACTGTGGACGGCGCTGCCGGTCGCGGTGCTCGTCGCGGCGTACGCCCCCGGCGCGTTGCCGTTCGCGGCCGGCCAGGCGGCGTTCACCGTCGTGGTGTCGGTGTTGTTCAACCTGCTCGTGCCGGTCGGCTGGCAGATCGGCGTGGTGCGGGTCGAGGACGTGGCCATCGGCTGCGCGGTGAGCCTTGTGGTCGGCGTGCTGTTCTGGCCGCGCGGCGCCGGTTCGCTCGTCGCGGACGATCTCGCCGACGCGTTCCGGGCCGGCGGCGCCTACCTGTCGGACTCGGTGCACTGGGCGCTCGGCCTGCGCGCGGACACACCCACGGCGACCGCCGCGATCACCGCCGGTGTCCGGCTGGACGACGCGCTGCGCGGATTCCTGGCCGAGCAGGGCGCCAAACGCGTGCCGAAGGAGAACTTGTGGCGGCTGTCCGCCGGCGTGCTGCGGGCAAGGCTGACCGCGCATTCCCTTGCCGGCCTACCACATCCGGGGATCGAGCCGGACGCGCTGCGGGTCATGCTCGGCAACCAGGCCGGGCAGTTGGCCGCCTGGTACGACCATCTCGCGTCCCGGCTGGACCGCACCGACCACGGCGGCGTGCCGATACTCGCGCCACCGGAGTTCCAGGTCCCGGTGGCACCAGATGGCAGCCCGGTGCCGGACCTGTCGTGGACCCTGTGGGTCGGCGAGCACCTGCGACACGTCACGCTGCGCCTCGGCGAACTCGTCGAGCCGGCCGGAGTGGTGGCGGCGCAACGGCATCGTCCGTGGTGGCGCTGAAGTCACTACTGTCATGGACGGCGTTCACATCCGCGTTGTGAGGAGTATCGATGCGTGTTGCCGCTGCCCAGGCCCGCAGTCCCTGGCTGGACGTCGCCGCCGGAGTGCGGAAGGTGATCGAGTTCGTCCGGCTCGCGCATGACGCCGACGTGGACCTGGTCGCGTTCCCGGAGGCGTTCCTGTCCGGCTATCCGATCTGGCCGACGCTCACCGGCGGCGCCCGGTTCGACGACCCGCGCCAGAAGGCCGCGTACGCCGCCTATCTTGACGCCGCCGTCGAACTGGACGGGCCGGAGCTGCGCCAGGTCACCGAGGCCGTCCGCGATCTGGGAGTGTTCACGTATCTCGGCATCACCGAACGCGGCGTCGGCTCCGGGCGAGGCACGGTGTACTGCACGCTCGTCGCGATCGAGCCGGTGCGCGGCATGCTCAGCGCGCACCGCAAGCTGATGCCGACCTTCGAGGAACGCCTGGTCTGGGGCACCGGCGACGGCAACGGCCTACGCGTGCACGACGTTGCCGGGCTGCGGGTCGGCGGGCTTTCCTGCTGGGAGAACTGGATGCCGCTGGCCCGCCACGCCCTCTACGCCGACGGCGCCGACCTGCACGTCTCCACGTGGCCCGGATCGCGGCGGCTCACCGAGGACATCACCCGCTTCATCGCAATGGAGGGCCGGATGTTCTCCGTCGCGGCATGCGCGTTGATCGACCACGCGGACGTGCCGGCCGGATTCCCGCTGCGCGACGAGATCCTGGCGTCACCGACCCCGTCCCCGTACGACGGCGGTTCCGCGATCGCCGGACCGGACGGAAAATGGCTCGCCGAACCGGTCGTCGGCGAGGAACGACTCGTCCTTGCCGACCTAGACCCCGCCGTCGTGCGCGGCGCCCGGCAGAACTTCGACCCCACCGGCCACTACGCCCGCCCGGACGTCTTCCACGTCACGATCGATCGCAGAAGGCTCACGGCTGCGACGTTCCTGGACTGAAAGCTTCACAGGCGCATGGATGCCGGCAGCACGTAGTAGAACAGCAGTCCGATCAGGATCAGGTACGCCAGGATCACCAGCGTCCAGCCGAGGTTGTACCGGATCACCTGGCCCTCGTTGCGCACGAACTTCGTCGTCGCCACACCGACGCTGGCTGTCTGGGGCGCGACCGGCTTGCCGACCTCGGCGCCGAGCGAGTTCAGCGACGGGAACAGCAGCACCGGCGCGCCGAGCAGCTTCGCCACCGTGTACTGGAAGTGGCCGAACAGCGCGTTGGACGACGTGTTGCTGCCGGACAGCGCGACCGCGATCCACCCCAGGATCGGCGAGATCACCACGAACCACGTGCCCAGCTTGGCGAACCCGTTGGCCATCGAGTTGGCCAGCCCCGCGAAGTTGTATACGGCGGCCAGCCCGAAGATCAGCGGACCGACCAGCAGCGCGCCCCACATCTGGCGCAGCGTGTTCCCGAACACCTGGCGCAGTTGCGCCCGCCCCGGCCGCAGGTAGGCCGCGATCAGCAGCCAGCTCACCAGGATCGCCGTGCCCGCGATGAACGGCGCGAACTTCCACACCGTCGCCGATGCCTTGTGGTCCAACGAGGACGTCGCGCTGACGGTGGGCGTGAACGGCAGGTAGTTGCCCAGCTTCGACCACGGCCCGGTCCACGCCACCACGACCACGATCAGCACCACGAACGGCAGCAGCCCACGCAGCGGCGCCCGCGCCCCGACCCGCTCGACCGCGGCCGGCTGCTCGATCACCTCACCGCCGAAGCCGAGCGTCTCCTTCGGCCGCCAGAACTTCAGCAGGACAAGCAAAGCAGCGAAGCACACCAGCGCACCGACCACGTCCGGCAGGTACGGCCCGAGGAACTGGGACGTCGGGAACTGGCCGAGGATGTAGCCGAGCGAGCCGACGATCGCCAGCGGCCAGCCACCGCGCAAACCACGGCGGCCGCTCACCAGATAGATCAGGATCCACGGCGGCGCCAGCGCGAGGATCGCCACGATCTTGCCGATCGACGCGGACAGTTCGTTCAACGGCAGCCCGGTCACGGCGGCCAGCCCGATGATCGGCGCACCCAACGCACCGAACGACACCGGCGCGTTGTTCGCCAGCGCGGCCACCCGGATCGCGGCCAGATCGGCGATACCGAACGCGATCAGCAGCGGCGCCACCACCGCCCACGGATAACCGAATCCGACCAACCCTTCCAGCAGCGCGCCGAACGCCCACGCGATCAACAGCGTCTGCACCCTGATGTCCGAGGTGGCCTGCGCGATCAGCCACTTCTTGAACGCGTCGAAGGCACCGGTCACCACCAGCGTGTTGTAGATGACGACACCCCAGAACACGATCCAGTCCACCGACCAGAACCCGGTGCCGGCACCGATCCCGTATGCCTTCGCGGTTGCGCCGAACGGCGCATGCCACACCGTCACCCCCAACACGATGGTGACCAACGCGCCGACGATCACGGCCTGCCACGCGGACAGCCGGAAAACCGCGAGCAGCAGCAACAGCACGACGACCGGAACGACGGCGAGCAGGGTGCTGCCCAACACGCTGTGCGCGGGGTCGAGGACCTGGGAAAACGCCGTAGCAGCCATTGCCGGGCCTCCGCACATCGTCGTGTGAAAAGGCTTACTAACTGATCGGTACGTTGTCAATGACATGATCGCCGACGCCCGGGGCCACCGGCACGGCCACGTGCACCCTGGGTGACAGCTGGGTGCGGCGGTCCGTTCGTCTCGTGCCGTCCGAAGCGCCCGAATCCAGGTGCTACCTGCGCCGACCGTGATCCCGATCTTCGCTGATTTAATTGGCTGGCGCCGCGACCGACACCTCGATATCCTACTTTCGTATTGTCGCCATGCTACTTCTGATTGGCGCGAATGGTCGCCGGAATCTGATCGAATAGCCGAGTCAATTCGGCTGAACGAGCTATTCCCGGTGCGCTGTTGGTCGGAATAGCATCCCAACGGTGAGTAAAACCCGGTGGTGCGTGTCCCGCGACAGCCACGGGTAAGACCGGGAGGCGACATGACATTCAGCCGACGCTGGCTTGCCTCGGCCGCGGCATTGGCGGCTTTGGCCCTGGTGGCCGCGGGCTGTGGTAGCAGCCAGAACACCGCGACCGGCGGCGTACCGCAAGAAGGCGGCACCGCGTCCTGGGCCGAACTGTCCGGCGCGTCGCCGAACTGGATCTTCCCATTCGTGGACGCGGCCCACAACAGTGTTAACAGTGTTGTGCAGTTCCAATATCTTATGTATCGACCGCTGTATTGGTTCGGCAACGGTAACCAGCCGACGGTCAATGACAGCCTGAGCCTGGCCGCCGAACCGGTCTACTCGAACAACAACACCACCGTGGTGATCAACCTCAAGCCGTACGTGTGGTCCAATGGCGAGAAGGTCACGGCACAGGACGTCGAGTTCTGGATGAACATGATGTTCGCCGAGAAGGCGAACTGGTCCAACTACGTGCCGACCGAGTTCCCGGACAACGTGAAGTCCGTAGTCGTGAACAGCCCGACCCGGCTCACGTTCACTCTTGACAATACCTACTCGAGTACCTGGTACACCGGCAACGAGCTGGCCCAGATCAGCCCGATGCCGATGAGCTGGGACAAGACGTCCGACTCGGCCGCGCCCGGCAGCGGCGGCTGCACGACCGACCAGCACAAGTGCGACGCCGTGTACCAGTACCTGTACAACAAGAGCAAGAACCTGTCGACGTACGCGACCGACCCGCTGTGGCAGGTCGTGGACGGCCCGTGGCGCTTGAGCAGGTTCGACTCCGACGGCAACGTCACGATGGTGCCCAACAAGTCCTACAGCGGCCCGGTGAAGGCGAAACTGGCCCAGTTCAAGGAACTCCCGTTCACGTCCGACCAGGCCGAGTTCAACGTGCTGCGCGGCGGGAACACGATCAACGTCGGTGACATCCCGATCACCGACCTGCCGCAGCGCTCGGTGAACAGCCCGAGCCCGGTCCCGGCCACCGACCCGATCCCCGGCGGCAAGTACACCCTGGTGCCCAACTACATCTGGGGTTGGAGCTACGCGCCGATCAACTACGCCAACCCGACCTACGGCGCCGCGCTGAAGCAGCTCTACCTCCGGCAGGCCCTGCAGCTCACGATCGACCAGAAGACCGACGACCAGGTGGCGTGGCGGGGCTACGCGGTGCCGACGACCGGTCCGATCCCGACCGCGCCGGGCAACCAGTACGTGTCCAACGTCGAGCACGGCGACGGCCCGTACCCGTTCGACGTCAACAAGGCCAAGAGCCTGCTGACCGGTCACGGCTGGACCGAGCGGAACGGCGTCATGACCTGCACCAAGCCCGGCAGTGGTCCGGACCAGTGTGGGGCCGGCGTGCCCGGCGGCCAGGCACTGCACCTGAACCTCGAGGTCGCCAACGGCGTCAAGTCGGTCGACCAGATCGTGCAGCAGTGGAAGTCCGACGCCAGCCAGGCCGGTATCGACATCACGCTGAACAGCCAGCCGTTCAACACGGTCATCTCGGACACCACGTCGTGCGGGTCGAAGCAGTCCACGTGCGGCTGGCAGTTGGCCTTGTTCGGCTACGAGACGTATGGCGCGGTGCCGTCCGGCGACCCGTTCTTCCTGCCAGGGTCGGCGATCAACTACGGCAGCGTGAACGACGCGAAGCTGACCCAGTTGACGCTCAAGACCCTGCATGACAGTTCCATGACCGCGTTCCACGACTACGTCGACTATGTCGCGCGGACGTTGCCTGGTGCGTTGAACACGCCGGACAGCTACTTCGTGTACGCGTACTCGCGGAACATGGGTGGGGTCGCCCCGTTCAATCCGCTCGCCGCGATCACTCCGGAGAACTGGTACTTCACCAAGTGACCGAATGTCCTTGATGGACCAATCGCGTGTCCCGGCCGGCGAATCCCCGCCGGCCGGGGCGTACCGCCACACGGAACGTGGAGGCCAGGATGAGCGGATATCTGGTGCGGCGGTTCCTCCAGTCGATCGTGGTGATCATTCTGGTGTCGCTGGTCACGTTCGCGTTGTTGCACCTGCTGCCCGGTGGGCCGGCGCGAGCCATCCTCGGCCCTCGGGCCACGGCGGTGCAGCTTCAGCGGTTCACCGCGCAGAACGGTTATGATCGGCCGTTGTTCGTGCAGTTCGGGCTGTGGTTCAATCAGTTGTTGCACGGGAATCTGGGTTATTCGTATCACCTGAACGAGAACGTCAACACATTGATCGTGGATCGGCTGCCGAAGACTCTTGTGCTGATGGGACTGTCCATCGGGGTTGCGTTGATCATCGCGGTGCCGTTGGGGATCTACCAGGCGCGCAAGCGGAATACGGTCGGTGACTACATACTGACCGGGTTCTCGTTCGTCTTCTACGCGATGCCGAGCTTCCTGCTGGGCCTGCTGTTGATCATCGTGTTCTCCTTCGAGCTGCCGTGGTTCTCGCCGGAGGCGCCGCAGAGTGATTCGCTGTCGGAGATCCTGGCCAACGTGAACGCGCTCGTGTTGCCCGTGACGACCCTGGCGTTGATCACGATCGCCGCGTTCAGCCGGTATACGAGGTCGTCCGTGATGGAGAACCTCACCCAGGACTACGTGCGCACGGCGGCGGCGAACGGCGCGACGGACGGCCGGATCATTCGGGTGCACGTGCTGCGCAACGCGTTGATCCCGGTCGTCACCCTGCTCGGCCTCTCCCTGCCGGCGCTGTTCGCGGGGGCGTTGATCGTCGAGTCGGTTTTCAACTATCCAGGCATGGGTTTCCTGTTCTGGCAGGAGGCCATCGTGCGTGACTATCCGGTGCTGCTCGGCGTCACCCTGGTGGTCGCGGTGGCCACCGTTGTCGGGTCGCTGCTGGCTGACATCGCCTATGCGGTACTCGACCCGAGGGTGAAGTACACATGAGCCTCACACCGCCGTTCCCGGAACACGCCGGCGCACTGTCCGGTCCGATCGGCCCGGTCGCGGGACCACTGGAGGGCACGGCCGCCGCCGCCCAGCAGGACACCCCGCCGCGCTCGCTGTGGCGGCTTGGCATGCAGGTGTTCCTGGCCAACCGGCTGGCCATCATCGGGCTGGTCGTCGTGGTGCTGTTCCTGCTGTTCTGTTTCGTCGGACCGCTGGTGCACCACACAGAGCAGATTCGTACGGACCTGGCGCAGGCCAACCAGCCGCCCGGTGCCGGGCATCTGCTCGGTACGGATGACGTCGGCTACGACGAACTCGGCCGGCTGATGGTCGGCGGCCAGTCTTCGCTGGAGATCGGTATCGCGGCGGCCGTGATGGCCACCATCATCGGCACGTTGTGGGGCGCCATCGCCGGCTATCTTGGCGGCGCGGTGGACGCCCTGATGATGCGCGTCGTGGATACATTGCTCGCCATTCCGGGGCTGTTTCTGCTTCTGTTGTTGGTCGCGATCTTCACGCCGAGTGTCGGGTTGTTGATCGTGGTGATCGCCTTCGGCGCGTGGCTCGGGCCGGCCCGGTTGGTGCGTGGTGAGACGCTTTCCTTGCGCACCAGGGAGTATGTGCAGGCCGCGCGGATGATGGGTGGCGGGAACAGACGTGCGATCCTGCGGCACATCACGCCCAACGCCATCGGCACGATAGTCGTGAACGCCACGTTCCAGGTCGCGGACGCGATCCTGACCGTGGCGGCGTTGAGTTTTCTCGGGCTCGGTGTGCCGCCGCCGCATGCCGACTGGGGCAACATGCTCTCGGACGGGACCGCGTTCACCCAGAACGGCTACTGGTGGATGATCCTGCCGCCTGGCCTGGCGATCGTGCTGATCGTCGTGGCGTTCAACTTCCTCGGGGACGCGTTGCGGGATGCCTTCGAAGTTCGGCTGAGGAGGCGGTGACCGTGGCCGGGCCGGTGTTGGCGGTCGAGGAGCTGCGTACCGAGATCGCGGTGCGGGACGGGGCTGTGCGCGCGGTCGACGGGGTGAGCTTCACGGTCAACCGGGGTGAGCTGCTCGGTATCGTCGGTGAGTCCGGGTGTGGCAAGACCATGACGGCGTTGTCGATCATGCGGCTGTTGCCGGCCGGTGGCCGTATCGTCGGTGGCCATGTGATGCTCGGCGGCGACTCCATGACGGAGTTGTCGGACCGGGACGTGCGGGCGGTTCGGGGCAAGCGGATCGGGATGGTGTTCCAGGATCCGATGACGTCCCTTAACCCGACGATTCCGATCGGGCGGCAGGTGGCCGAGCCGCTGAAACTGCACACGGACCTGTCCGGTCCGGCACTCACGAATCGGGTTACGGAGATGTTGGGGCTGGTCGGCCTGCCGCAGCCGTCCCGGCGGCTCGGCGCTTATCCGCATGAGTTGTCCGGTGGTATGCGCCAGCGTGTGATGATCGCGCGGGCGCTGGTGTGCGATCCGGAGTTGTTGATCGCGGACGAGCCGACGACGGCTCTGGATGTCACCATCCAGCAGCAGATTCTGGAACTGATCGATGATCTGCGTGCGCGGCTCGGGATGGCGGTCATCCTGGTTACGCATGATCTGGGTGTCATCGCGGGGCGGGCGGATCGGGTCGCCGTGATGTATGCGGGGCAGATCGTGGAGACAACGGACACACACAGTCTGTTCGGGAATCCACGTCATCCGTATACGGAGGCGTTGTTCGAGGCGTTGCCGGAAAACGCGGCTGGTACCGGCGAGCCTTTGTACAGTATTCCCGGCATGCCGCCGGATCTGTTGAATCCACCGGTTGGCTGCCGGTTCGCGGCTCGGTGTCGGTATGCGGTCCAGCGGTGTCGTACCGAGAACCCGCCGTTGCGCGGGGAGGTCGCCGGCCATGACTATGCGTGCTTTCTGCCGGTGGGGGAGGCGGAAACCGGTCCCGTCATGTCGATTCGCCACGCACGCCGCGCCGCTGACGGCACGACCATCGCTCGTGCGCCTCGGCACGCGGCCGAGCCGAGTCCGACGCTGCTGTCGGTAACCGGTTTAGTGAAGGACTTCCCGGTCACCGCGGGTGTGGTGTTGCGTCGGCACGTGGGGGCGGTGTCCGCTGTCGCGGACGTCGGTTTCTCGGTGGTGGGTGGCAAGACGTTCGGTCTGGTG
>DATBCR010000093.1:0-4565 GCA_036270375.1 Pseudonocardiaceae bacterium
GGCAGCGTCGAGATCACGCTGGACGGCGACACGATCAAGATCGAGCGTGCGTCCACCGAGCAGTTGGACCGACTTGTCGAACTCTGGCTCGCCAGGCATGCCGGCTAGGTGAGTTGCCCGCCATGGCAGAGCGCCGGAACGACGGTGCCTCGACCGCCTTGATCCGGCTGATCTGGTTCGGCGCGCAGCCGGGCCGACAACACCGGTTCCTCTGCCAGCCATTTCGTCGCCACATCGAGGTGCATCGATTCCGGCGGCCAAGTTGAACGCCACCGCCCCGGCCCGTAGTATCGGCCTCCGCGCGTTGAGGACGTGCCCGGGTCCGCGGGAAGGACTGAGTCCACCTCACTCTCATGTCGTCTGTCCGGCGTCATCTTCTCGACGCCTCCAGTCGCGGACCGGGACGGCGTCGGCGAGGAGATGACTATGTCTGGTCCATCGTTGCCCGAACGTCCCGATCTCGACCAGCTTCGCCGGCAGGCCAAGGAGCTGAAGGAAGCCGCACGGGCCGGTCAGGCCGACGCGCTGGCACGGGTCCGCGGCCACTTCCCGGCGACCGAGCCGGTGACGTTGGCCGCGGCGCAGCTGGTGATCGCCAGGGAGCACGGGTTGCCGAGCTGGCCGGCCCTGAAGGCGGAGGTTGAGGCGCGCAACGCGAGCCTGACCGAGCGGGTGGACATGTTCCTGCACGCCAGCCTGCGCGGTCCGATCCGCAGGGCGGTGCGGCTGCTTGCCGACGATCCGGGCATCGCCACCTACGACTTCCGCACCGCCGTGGTACTCGGCGACGTCGAGCGGCTGCGACAGGCGATGGCCGCCGACCCCGGGCTGGCGCTGCGGCCGGTGCCACCGGTCGGGTGGCCGCCGCTGTTGGGGGCGTGCAACTCCCGGTGGCACAAGGGCGGTGCCGAGCGGGCCGATGGGCTGCTCGCGGTGGCCCGGCTGCTGCTGGACGCGGGCGCCGACCCGAACACCCGCGTCGAGGATACGGCCGAGAGCACGCGCTGTTCGACGTTGTTCGGCGCGGCAGGGTGCTCGAACAATCCGGCGATGACGGAACTGCTGCTGGCGCGGGGCGCGGTCCCCGACGACGAGACGCTGTACCTGGCCGCGTTCTCCGACGACCACGAGTGCGTGCGGCTGATGTTGCCGCACATGCCGAACATCGCGGACAGCACTGCGCTGGCGGCGCCGATCAGCATGAACGACATCGACGGCGTACGGATTCTGCTGGACGGCGGCGTCAACCCGAACCGTGCGCTGCCGGCCGATCTGTTCGGCGAGCAGCACAAGGGTGGGCCGGTCGGCACGGTCGCCGCGGCAGTCGACGGCGACTGTTCCGTCGAGCTGATCACGTTGCTGCTGGAGCGAGGCGCCGATCCGGACACGCCCGGTCGCGGTGGTCTGGTGGCGTATCAGCTCGCCTTGCGGCACGGCCGGACCGACGTGGCCGAACTGCTGCTACGCCACGGTGCCACCGACAGCGCCTCCGCCATCGACCGGCTGCTCGCCGCCTGCCGTCGAGCCGACAACGCCGAGGCCCGACGACTCGTCGACGCCGATCCGGGGTTGGTCGGCACGCTGACCGACACCGATCGCGGCGACGCGCTGCGGCACGCGGCCGACTCCGGCGATATCGGGGCCGTCACGCTGATGCTGGACGTCGGCTTCCCGGTCGACTCCCGAAGCGGCGAGGAGGGCGGCACCGCACTGCACACCGCTGCCGGCGCCGGCAGCGTCGGTCTGGTGCGGCTGCTCATCGACCGCGGCGCGGACCTGGAGGCGAACGACACCACGTGGCAGAGCCCACCGCTGGACTGGGCGATCGTGGGCAGCGGCATGCGTCTGGGACACGACCCGGCGCCCGACTGGATCGCCACCGTCCAGGCCCTGATCGACGCCGGCGCCTCCCTTGAGGACATCGCGTGGGGACCGGTGAAGCCACCGAGCGACGAGGTCGCCGAACTGTTGCGCGGCTACGGCGTCGGCCCCGTACCCGATCAGGACTGAGCGCGGACGAACGCCACCCGTGACAGCACGGGTGGCGTTCGTCTCCCCTGATTCACACTGGCTGGGCGACCTTCTCGGCCTCGACGACGGGCGTCGGCGGCAGGTTCGGCACCAGTGGCGACGGTGCGACCCGCAGCAATCGGGCGAGCCACGTCGGCAGCCACCAGTTCCACCGGCCCATCAGGCCGACGAGGGCCGGCAGCAGCAGGCAGCGCAGGACGAGCGCGTCGAGCAGGATGCCGGCACCGAGGCCGGTGGCGAGCACCTTCAGATCCGTGCCCGGTGCGGTGGACATCGACACGAAACTGAGGAACAGAATCAGCGCGGCACTGGTGACCAGCCGCCCGGTCCGCCCGATACCGGTGATCACGGATTCGTCCGTGGCGCCGGTCCGGTCGTATTCCTCGCGCATTCTGGCCAGGATGAACACCTCGTAGTCCATGGACAGTCCAAAGAGGAATGCGAACACCATGATCGGCACCCAGATGGTGATCGAACCGGCGGACGGAATACCCCACACCGCGTTGCTGCCGAAGCCGAACTGCCACACGAGCACCATTACGCCGTACGCCGCGCTGACCGACAACAGGTTGAACACCACGGCTTTGACAGCGAGCACGATCGACCGGAACGCCCGCGTCAACAGGATCAACGTGAGCAGCGCGATCACGCCGAGCATCAACGGGAAACTGCCGTAGACGGCGTGGATGAAGTCGTTCTGCGTCGGCCCGGCACCACCGACACCGAGCACCCCGGGCAGCCCGTGCGCGGCCTGCTGCACGGCACTCGTGGTCGTGGTACCCGCCGACGAACTGGGCTCGGCCACCGGCAGTACGTCCACGATCGCGGTGCCCGCACTGTGATAGGTCGACGTGACGGCGGCATAGACACCGGGCACGCCGGACAGCGCACGCGCCGTGGCGTCGGCCGCGTCGACCCGCGTCAGGATCTCCATCGGCGCCAGCACACCAGAAGGGATTCCGTTGTCCTGCAACACACTCAGCGCGGCGTGCGCCGGGCCGGATTGTGCGAGTGATGCGGTTTCCGGCTCACCGAGGCGGATCATGCTCAGCGGGATCAGCAGCGCGAGCAGCAGACCGCCGCCACCGATCGCGGCGACACGGCGATGACGCAGCACGAACCGTGCCCACGCCGTCCATCCGCGACTCGCGTGCACCTCGTGCCGCAGCCGTGGCCGGTCGATGCGCGGACCGACGGTGGCCAGCAGCACCGGCAGCAGCGTGATGGCGACCGCGATCGACACCAGCGGGATCAGGAACCCGGCCACCGCCATGTTGCGCAGGAAAGGCACCGGCACTACCAGTACCGCCAGCAGGCTGATCGCGACGGTCAACCCGGAGAACACTACGGCCCGCCCGGCCGAACTCGTCGCATTGCGCACCGCGGTCGCGTTGTCCGCGCCGTTGTCCCGTTCCTCCCGCCACCGCGTGACCACCAGCAGCGCGTAGTCGATCGCCACTCCGAGGCCGATCAGCGCGACGAGGAATTCCACCAGCATGCTCACCGGCGTCAGATAGGTCAGCCCGTCGATCAGCAGGAACGTCGCTGGAATGGTCACCAGCGCCATCAACAGCGGCAACAATGCGAGCAGGCTGCCGAAAACAAAGGCCAACACCGCGAGCGCGCCGACCGCACCGAGCATCGTCTCGGCGAGTGTGCTGGTGCCCTTGCTGGCCGAGGAGTTGCCGGCGGACAACTGCGTCAGCCCGGTCAGTCCGGTGTGCCAGCCCGGCGGCGCGACCTTGGCCGCCGCCCCGAGCAGACGTGGACTGACGGTGTCGGCGCCGAAACCACCGCCGGGCGGCGTGAACACCAGCGCGAACGCGGTGCGCCCGTCCGCCGTGCGGAAGTGCGTGTCGCCGGTGTTGGTCCCGTCGGCGATCCGCGTACCCGGCACCGCGTGCGCCGCCGCAGTGAACACGCGGTCCGCGGTGGCCGTGTCGACGGCCGACGGCGCGGTCACGGTCAGCACGGTCGGTGTCTGGCCGCCGCCGTTGTGGTACAGCGTTGTAATGGTCTGGTCCGCCACGTACCCGGGCTGCCCGGGTAACGCGAAGTCCGAGGACAGCCGGTTCGTGGTGGATCCCAGCGTGGCCACCCCGACACCGGCGGCGAGCACCCACAGGATGACGACGAGAAGCTTGTGTCGCAGAACGAATTCGGTCAGACGTTGCATTGGACTCACTCCCTGGATACCCGGCCGGTGGTGGCGCGGCGGGAGAATCGTGCGCCGTGGCAGGGGTGCCGGTCGTCCCGCCAGTGATGGCACCTGACCTGCCACACCAGCCGTACCGACCCGGATCACCGGGAGTAGCGCGGGCGTTTGGCGTACTCCCGGTGGTGTACGCGGCCGAGGGGACGCGGTTCCGGTGCGCATCGATCATCTAGAGCCGAAGGCATCTTGACATCAATCTGCCAAGGCATCACGATGACTATATGCGTACCACGCTGAGTCTTGATGACGATGTCGCCCGACTGGTCGACGACGCGGTCCACCGCGAGCACCGCCCGATGAAACAAGTCATCAACGACGC
>DATBCR010000094.1:0-12443 GCA_036270375.1 Pseudonocardiaceae bacterium
CACCGTGGCAGCGTTGAACACCGATGCCGCGAACGCATCGCTTGCCTTGTGCGCCATGGTGTTCCGCACCGCGCTGCTGGAACGTGCCGACGCCGCCGACATCGGGGTGCCGACCCGGCCGCTCGGTGAACTGCACGGTGACGCGGCCAACCGCTACCTGACCGGGCACGGCGCCCGGGTCCTCATCAACACGCCGGTCCGCACGATCCGCACCGCCGACCACGGCTTCGACGTCATGCTGGACGACCAGGCCCTGACCGCCGACGCCGTCGTGGTCGCCGCGCCGCCCGAGGCCACGGTCGCGGTGCTGCCGACCGGTGCGTTGACCCAGCCGGAACTGTTGGGGCAGTTGGGTGGCGCGCCGATCGTCAACGTGCACGCCGTCTACGACCGGCAGGTGACCGGCCAGCCGTTCACCGCCGTCGTCGGTTCGCCCGTGCAGTGGGTGTTCGACCGGACCGCCACGGCCGGGTTGGACAACGGGCAGTACCTCGCCGTATCGCTGTCCGCCGCCGAGCAGTGGATCGACACGCCGACCGCCCGGTTGCGCGAGGTGTTCCTGCCCGAACTGGCCCGCTTGTTCCCGGCCGCCGGGCAGGCCGAGGCCACCCGGTTCTTCGTCACCCGCGAGCGTCGGGCGACGTTTCGTCAGGTTCCCGGCAGTGCTCGGCTGCGCCCTGCGGCGCGGACCCGGCTGCCGGGGTGTGTACTCGCCGGTGCGTGGACAGCGACCGGTTGGCCCGACACGATGGAGGGTGCGGTGCGAAGCGGAAACGAAGCAGCCCGGATCGTCGACGCCGAACTGGCAAGTGTTGCCTCCATTGAGAGCGCGGCATGACCGCGGTCATCCCGGCACAGGTCACCGCCGCACGTGACCTTGTCGAGCCCGCGCTGCGGCGAGCGGTCGATCAACTCGCACCGGTCATGCGCACCATCTCCCGCTACCACTTCGGCTGGGCCGACCAGCACGGCCGCGAAACACCCGGCGGTGGCGGCAAGGCGCTGCGGCCGGCGCTGGCGCTGCTGTCCGCGCAGGCGGCCGGCGCGGATGCCGCGGCAGGGGTGCCGGCCGCGGTCGCGGTGGAACTGGTGCACAACTTCTCACTGCTGCACGACGACGTGATGGACAACGACATCGAGCGCAGGCACCGGCCGACCGCGTGGACCGTTTTCGGTGTGCCGGCGGCCATCCTGGCCGGGGACGCCCTGCTGACGCTCGCCGTGGAATCCGTGCGGCTCGGCTACGAGCGGACCGGCGGCGCGGTCGTCGGCTGCCTGAACGAGGCGGTGCAGGATCTGATCGTCGGCCAGAGTTCGGACGTCGAATTCGAGCGCCGCACCGACGTGACGGTGGCCGAATGCCTTGACATGGCGGCCGGGAAGACCGGTGCGCTGATGCGCTGCGCCACGTCGATCGGTGCGCTCGCGGTCGGTGGCGACCAGGCCATGGTGCGTGCTCTCGCCGACTTCGGTGACCACCTCGGGCTCGCGTTCCAACTGGTCGACGACCTGCTCGGGATCTGGGGCAGCCCGGACGTCACCGGCGAACCGGCGCTCGCGGACCTGCGCAGCCGCAAGAAGTCGGTGCCCGTGGTGGCCGCGCTCAACTCCGGCACCGAAGCGGGCGCGCGGCTGGCCGAGTTGTATTTCGAACCCGGCCAGCCGGACCAGGTGGACGACGAGGCCGCGTTGATGGCCATGGCCGACCTTGTCGAGCGGGCCGGCGGCCTGACGTGGACGGAGGCCGAGGCGGACCGGCACATTCAAGAGGCCGAACGATGCCTGGCGCAGTTGTCCGCGCCGGCGTCGGTCACCGAGGCACTGCGGGCGACGGCACTGTTCGTGACAAGGAGAGACCGGTGAGTTCCGCGGTCGTCGGCAGTGATTCCGACGCGGTGGCCGACCGGGCGCGGCGTACCGTGGACGCGGCCCGGGACCACCTGCTGTCGTTGCAGCACAAGGCGGGCTGGTGGAAGGGCAACCTGCAGACGAACGTCACGATGGACGCGGAAGACCTGATGCTGCGACAGTTCCTCGGCATCAGGGACCCGGAGCAGACCGAGCAGGCGGCCCGCTGGATCCGGTCCGAGCAGCGCCCGGACGGCACGTGGGCCAACTTCCACGGCGGCCCCGCCGACCTGTCCACCACGGTCGAGGCGTACGTGGCGCTGCGACTGGCCGGCGACGAACCGACCGCGCAACACATGGCGGCGGCGGCGAAGTACGTGATCACCGCCGGTGGTGTCGAGGCCAGTCGGGTGTTCACCCGGATGTGGCTGGCCCTGTTCGGTGAGTGGTCATGGGACGACCTGCCGATCATGCCGCCGGAGATGATCTTGCTGCCATCCTCATTCCCGCTGAACATCTACGACTGGGGCTGCTGGGCCCGGCAGACCGTGGTACCGCTGACCATCGTCAACGCGCTGCGCCCGGTCCGGCCCCTCGGCGTGCGGATCGACGAGCTGCGCACCGGCCGGCCCCGGCGCTCCACCGTGTCGCCGCTCTCCGTCGGCGGTGCGTTCGAACAGCTTGACAAGCTGCTGCACCTGTACCAGAAGAAGCCTGTGAAACCGTTGCGCCGCTTGGCGATGCGGCAGGCGACCGAGTGGATCGTCGCGCACCAGGAGTCGGACGGCGGCTGGGGCGGCATTCAGCCACCCTGGGTGTACTCGATCCTCGCGCTGCACCTGATGGGCTACCAGCTCGACCACCCCGTGTTGGCCAAGGCGCTGGCCGGGCTGGACGGATTCACCGTGCACGAGGAGACCGAGCGGGGCACCATCCGCTGGTTCGAAGCGTGCCAGTCGCCGGTCTGGGACACCTGCCTCGCCGTCACGGGATTGCTAGACGCCGGTGTCGCGCCGGATCATCCGGCCGTGGTCGACGCGGTCGAGTGGATGCTCGGCGAGGAGATCCGGGTGCCCGGCGACTGGTCGGTCCGCCGGCCGGGGCTGGCACCCGGGGGCTGGGCGTTCGAGTTCGCCAACGACGGCTACCCGGACACCGACGACACCGCCGAGGTGGTGCTCGCGCTGCGTAGGGGCGGCCATCCGGACGTCGAGCGGACACGGGCGGCGGTGGACCGGGGTGTGCGGTGGCTGATCGGCATGCAGTCCAAGGACGGCGGCTGGGGCGCGTTCGACGCCGACAACACCAGGGCGCTCATCCTGAAGCTGCCGTTCTGCGACTTCGGCGCGGTGATCGACCCGCCGTCCGCCGACGTCACGGCCCACGTGGTGGAAATGCTTGCCGCGGAAGGACTCGCCGACCACACGGCCACGAAGCGCGGCGTCCGCTGGATGCTGCGCGCGCAGGAGGACGACGGGTCCTGGTTCGGCCGCTGGGGCGCCAACCACGTGTACGGCACCGGCGCGGTCGTGCCCGCGCTCGTCGCGGCCGGTGTGTCCACATCGGACCTGTCGATCAAGCGCGCGGTGCGCTGGCTGCGCCGGCACCAGAACGCGGACGGCGGCTGGGGCGAGGATCTGCGGTCCTATGTGGACCACGAATGGCGCGGCCGAGGCACGTCGACCGCGTCGCAGACCGCGTGGGCACTGCTCGCCCTGCTGGCGGCGGGGGAGCGCGGCGACGACGTGACAAGGGGCGTGTCCTGGCTGGCCGAGACGCAACGGCCGGACGGCACGTGGGACGAGCCGTACTTCACCGGCACCGGCTTCCCCGGCGACTTCTACATCAACTACCACCTGTACCGGCTGGTGTTCCCGCTGTCCGCGCTCGGCCGTTTCCTGGGGGCCGTCGATGACCATGCCTGACTGTGGACTCGTGGTGGCCGCGCCGTTGCGGCTGGAGGCGATGGCCGTGCGACGCGGCCTGCCCCCGGATGTGGTCGTGCGGACCGGCATGGGGCTGAAGAACTCGCGGCGGGCGGTCAGCGGACTGCGGGCGCGAGGACCGGCCGCGCTCGCCGTGACCGGTGTCTGCGGCGCGCTCACCAACGACCTGGCCGCCGGGGATGTCGTGGTGGCCACCGAGGTTCGGTCGCCGGACGGCGTGCTGGCGTGCCCGTCGGCGCCGCTGCTGGCCGGTGCGCTGCGGGCGGCCGGGCTGACCGTGCACACCGGGCCGATCGTCTCGGTCGACCACGTCGTGCACGGCGCGGAGCGGGCCGACCTGGCCGCCTCCGGTGCGCTGGCGGTGGACATGGAGTCTGCGGTGCTGGCCACCGCCGCCGACGGGAAACCGTTGGCGGTGCTCAGAGTCGTCGTGGACACGCCGAGCCAGCCGTTGTTCACCCCGGCTACCGTCGGCAACGGCCGGACCGCGTTGGCCGTACTGGCCCGGCTCGGGCCGGTGCTGCTCGCGTGGGCCGCGGCCGTCGCCGACCGGCACGTGCTGCTGGCCGGTCCACGGTCGTTCTGCGCCGGCGTGGAACGGGCCATCGACATCGTGAACCGGTTGCTGGAGCTGCGATCCGGCCCGGTCTATGTACGCAAGCAGATCGTCCACAACGCCATCGTGGTCGCCGACCTTGAGCGGCGGGGCGCGGTGTTCGTCGAGGAACTGGACGAGGTCCCGGCCGGCGCCACCGTCGTCTTCTCCGCGCACGGCGTGGCACCGAGCGTCCGCGAGGACGCGGCGCGGCGCGAACTGGACGTGGTGGACGCGACGTGCCCGCTGGTCGGCAAGGTGCACCACGAGGCACGCCGGTTCGCGCGGCGCGGTGACACGATCCTGTTCATCGGCCACGCCGGCCACGAGGAGACCGAGGGCACCCTCGGCGTGGCACCGGAGCACACCATCCTCGTCCAAAGCGAGTCCGAAGTGGACTCGATCGAGGTACCCGACCCGCGTCGGGTCAGTTACCTCATGCAGACGACGCTCGCGGTGGACGAGGCGGACGGCATCGTCACCGCGCTGCGCCGGAAGTTCCCCACTCTGCGCGGCCCGAGCTCGGACGATATCTGTTACGCCACAACGAACCGCCAGCAGGCGGTGCGGGCGGTGGCTGGCGATGCCGAGCTGGTACTCGTCGTGGGCTCGACGAACTCGTCGAACTCGCGGCGCCTGGTCGAGGTTGCCCGGCGCGACGGCGCGCGGGCACATCTCGTCGACGACGTCGGTGAAGTCGAGCTGGACTGGCTGGCCGGCGTCCGCACGATCGGCGTGTCCGCAGGGGCGTCCGCCCCGCCCGGACTCGTCACGGAACTGGTCGCCGCCATCGGCGGGCTCGGCCGGCTCGACATCGAAGAACGGTCGGTCACCACGGAGACCGTTCGTTTCACTCTCCCCAAGGAGGTGCGTCACTAATGCCGGTGCCAATGCGGCAGGCTGTTCGGGTCGGCGCGTACGTCGCCAAGCAGAAGATCTTGCGCAACAAGAAGTTCCCGTTGGTCGTCGAGCTGGAACCGCTGTTCGCGTGCAACCTGGCGTGTGCCGGCTGCGGCAAGATCCAGCAGCCGCACGATGTGCTCAAGCGCCGGATGCCGGTCGAGCAGGCCATCGGTGCGATCGAGGAGTCCGGCGCGCCGATGGTATCGATCGCCGGTGGCGAACCGCTGATGCACCCGCAGATCGACCAGATCGTGGCGGAACTGGTGAAGCGCAAGAAGTTCGTGGTGCTGTGCACCAACGCGCTGCTGGTGCGCAAGCGGCTGGACCGGTTCAACTTCAAGCCATCGCCGTACTTCCAGTGGGCCATCCACATCGACGGCATGCGTGAACGGCACGACGAGTCGGTCAACCAGGAAGGCGTGTTCGACGAGGCGATCGAGGCGATCAAGGAACTCAAGAGCCGAGGTTTCCGCGTCACGACGAACTCCACGTTCTTCAGCACCGACTCGCCGCAGTCCGTGATCGACGTACTGAACTTCCTCAACGACGACGTGCGGATCGACGAGATGATGATCTCGCCCGCCTACGCCTACGAGAAGGCCCCGGACCAGGACCACTTCCTCGGCGTGCAGGAGACGCGGGAACTGTTCCGGAAGGTGTTCGCGGACGGCCGGCGGAAGAAGTGGCGCCTATCGCACTCGCCGCTGTTCCTTGACTTCCTCGAAGGCAAGGTGGATTTCCAGTGCACGGCGTGGGGCATCCCGTCCTACTCGCTGCTCGGCTGGCAGAAGCCGTGCTACCTGATGAGCGACGGGTACGTGCAGACATACAAGGAGCTGATCGAGACCACCGAGTGGGACAAGTACGGCCGGGGAAAGGACCCGCGCTGCAACAACTGCATGGCCCACTGCGGCTACGAGCCGAGCGCGGTGCTGGCCACCATGGGCTCGCTGAAGCAGTCCATCCGCGCGATGCGCGAGCAGTAACTCCCTCGACGCCGGTTCGGCTGGTCTCTCAGCCGAACCGGCGCTGGAGTTGGTACACGAGGCCGGGCAGCGCGCCGTGCAGCCGCGCGGGGAAGCGCAGCCACGCCGGCACGAACACCTCGGCCTTGTTGCGGCGCACGGCATCCACGAGCGCGGCGGCGACCTCGTCGGCCGGCACCGGCTTCGGCCGCACACGGTCGTAGGCGGCCCCACGTCGCGTGAAGAACGGCGTGTCGACCACTCCCGGCACCACCACCGACACGCCGACCCCGGTGCCCGCGTTCGCCAGCCGAAGGCTGTCCGCGAACGTGCGCAGACCGGCTTTCGTCGCGGCGTATACGGCCTCGTCCGCGACACCGAGGCATCCCGCGATCGACGACACCAGCACGATGTGACCCCGCTTCCGGGCCACCATGCCCGGCACCAACAGCCGGGCGAGGCTCAGGTGCGCCGTCAGGTTCACCGTCACGAGTTCGTCGATGCCGGACAGCGGCAGCTTCTCAAGCGGCCCCGCCCAGCCGACGCCCGCGTTGCACACCAACAGATCCACGTCACCGGCCCAGTCCGCGATCTCCGTCGGCGCCGAGGGCCGACGAAGATCCATGGCCAGCCCTCGGCCGCCCGTTTCGGTGGCCAGTTCGCCGAGTGCCTGCTCGTCCCGGCCGACCAGCAACACGGCCGCACCGAGTCGGGCCAGCCGACGCGCGGTGGCCGCGCCGATGCCCGATGACGCGCCGGTGACCAGTGCCCGCGCCCCGTCCGGTTTCATTTGGGCACGTTCTCCGTTGGCGCGCGGGCGGATTCGTCCCGCACCAGCGGTGGCGCTCCATGCGCCAGCAGCCACACCCCGACCGCGAGCGTGGCCAGCGCGAGCACCTGCCCGATCACCGGGCCGGCGCCGGTCCGCAGTCTCTCCTCGAGCCACAGCACACCGACGCCGATGCCGACCAGCGGATCGGTTACCGTGATCACCGCCTGCGCCGGGGCCATCGACCGGTCGGACTGGTAGGCGTTCTGGTTGAGCAGGAAGCCGGCCGGGCCGATCACGAGCACCGCGTACAGCGGCCAACTCCGCAGCAGGGTGACCAGACCGTCGGCCTGCCACACGCCGAGCGCGAGCTTCGCGACACCCGCCGTCACCCCGTACAGCACACCGGCACTGCCGGCCAGCGCGAACGTACGGATCTCGCCGCCGTACCTGCCGGCCACGCCAAGCAGGATCGCCAGCAACGCGGTCAGGCCGACGGCCAGCGGCAGCGCCTGGCCGAACGTGAGCCATTCGATACCGCCGGACGGCTTGGCCAGCAACAGGAACACGGCCAGCCCCGCCGCGCACAGCGAGGCACCGAACACCACCGTACCGGCCGGGCGCCGGTGCGCCATCGCACTGCGGATCACCACCGCGAACACCAACCCGCTCACCAGCAGCGGCTGCACCAACACCAGCGGCCCACTGCTCAACGCCAACAGCTGCAACCCACTCCCGCCGATGTTGGCCAGCAACGAAAGCAGCCAGATCGGCTGGTGGGCGAGATCGACCAGCAGGCCGGGCCGCAGTGCCGGCCGCGCGGCCACCCGCATCGTCGCGCTGTGCTGCAACGCCGCGCTCGTCCCGAAACAGATCGCACTGCCCAGCGCCGCGGGGAGGGCGATCACCAGGTTGGCCGCTGCGGTCATTCCACCAACGCCCTGGCTTCCTTGAAGGCGGCACGTATCGCATCCGCCAGTCCGTCCACAGTGGACGCGATATCCAGGTCGCCGGCGAAGCAGAACGTGAGCAGATCCGCCCACGTCATGACACCGATCGACAGCTTCACCCCGGGCGCCAGCGCCAGCACCGGATACACTACGCTGACCCGGGAACCGTTGAGCACCACAGGAGACCGGGCACCCGGCAGCACCGACGCGATGGCGTTGAACCACGTCGACCGGTAGACAAGCCGCGCGGCCACCGCGTGCAGCCACGGCGGCAGCTGGCCGAGCAACCACACCACCGCGTGCGCCGCGTGCGGCGCGCTTGAGCCGACCTGGCGGTCGGTCGCCGCCCGCGTCGACGCGACCCGGTCGGCCAGCGACATCGGTCCGATCGGCAGGTCGACCGACGCCGCCCAGGTGCGGTTGCCGGCCGTGCGGAACGTCCTCGTGGTGCGCGTGGACCTCGGCATCATCATCCGCAAGTGGTCCGGACCACCTCGGGCGCCGTCGACGTGCAGGACCCGGTGCAGTGCCTCGCCGATCAGCGCGGTGGCCAGGTCCGTCGTCGGGGTGCGCAGTGCCCGCGCCACCTGGCGTACCTCGGCCACCGGCAGGTCCACCCGCGAGTGGTGCCGGTCCGAACTGCGCACCGGCCCGTTCAGCTCGCTCGGCACGGCACGCCCGGACCGCGCCAGCGCCAACACCCCGGTGGCCAGTTCGCGACCCGCGCCCAGCCGCTGCCGGACGGTCGGCCGTTCCGTGGCGGCGACGGGTGCCGGCTCCGCGATGAACTCCTGCCCGCGTGCTCGGCCGACCAGCGCGCCGGTCACCGCGATGCCGTCCGCGCCAGCGTGGTGCAGCTTGATCAGCAGCGCCGACCGGCCGCCGTCCATGCCACGCACCAGTTGTGCGTGCCCGGTGCCCGCCGTGCCGTCGATCGGCACCGAGAAGAACGCGTCCATCGCACCGTCCAGATCGGACGGTCCGTCACCGCCGAGATCCACCGGTGTCACCAGATCCGCCACCGTCGCGCCGGGCACCGCGACCCACCGCGGATGCCGCCACGCCGAGCCGGGATCGATCCGCCCGAGCAACCCCGGCGCCGCGCCGAACAGATGGGCCGCGTCGGCGAGTGTGGCCGGCGAACCGTCCGGTTTGGCGTCCAGTATCAGCACCGCGCCAACCTGTTGTGGCACCTCGGGCGTCTGGACGTGCACGAAGAGCGCGTCCTCCGGCCGCAACCTCCGCCGCGCGTCCGAACTCCCCGCGACCGCGAGCAGAGCGGTCAGGCTGTCGGCGACCATGCCGGCGGCGGAGTGCGCGACACTGGCCCGTTCGATCGCGGCCAACCGGTCCGGTTCGGTGCGCAGCCGGTACACCGCCGCCGCGAGTTCGGCGTCGTCGACGCACACCTCGGCGAGGCCGGCCGCCGCCATCAGGTCCGCGTTGGCCCGCCCGTGCGCCGCGATCGGCCGGTACATCAGTACAGCCCGCCCGCATGCCAGCGCCTCAAGCGACGTCGCCCCACCGGCATTGGTGACCACGACGTCACTGGCCACCGTCAGGCCGGCCATGTCGTTCGTCCACTCGAGCGCGCGCAGCCGTCCAGCCGCCGCCTCGGCCGGATGGCTGGTCATCAGGCGCTTGCGCAGCGCGTCGTTGCGGCCACAGGCCACCACGACCACCACGTCGTCACCCGTGCCGAGCAGTACCCGCACACCGGACTCGACGCTGCCGAAGGCGAACGCGCCACACGACACCAGCGCGACGAACCCGCCGTCCGGCAGCCCGTGCCGCGCTCTCGCGGTGGCCCGGTCGCCGGGCGCGAACCCGGCCGTCACCGGCGGCGCCGACACCCGGACCCGCGCGCCCGGCACCCACTCGGTCGCCGGCCGCACCGCAACGTCGTGCATCACGAGGTTCAGGTCCAGTTCGGCGTAAACCCAGAACGGGTGCGGCGAGAAGTCCGACACCCACGCGCCCATCGGCGTGCGCAGTCCCCGGTGCCGCCGCAGCCACGCCAACCCGGCACTGCCGAGCGGATAGGTCGAAAGGATCAGGTCCGGCTGGAACCGCGCGATGTGCCGCGCGAGCCGCCGCCCGCACCAGGACCCGACGAATCGTTTGGACGAATTCGCCAGCCACCGCCACCGTCGCACCGCACCATAGAAGAACTCGTACAGCCACGGGGTCCGCCGCACATTGGTCACATAGATCTCGCGGAACACCGGACCGACACCGCGCCCCATCACGTCGAGGGTGTCCAGCCACTCGACCGTCACACCCGGCCAGTTCGCCCGGACAGCCTGGTCAAGGGCACGGCCGGTGGCGTTGTGCCCTTCGCCCATGTTCGCGGACACGATCAGCACGCGCTGTGGCCCTGCCAACAGTCGTCCCTTCCCCTTAGACCGGGCACGGGCCGTGGGCGGACCGCACCAGCGGAGATGGCTGTACCGTACAGCTTGTCGAGTTCAGCTTGTCGGGTTTTCCGCCGCCGCGCGAGTGCACGCGCCGGGCCGTTGGCCGATCAATGCCGGGCGTGCCGACGATCCGCAATGCGCCGGTCCGGGGGCATCGGACGCCCCGTAGACTCGCGTTGATTCCCGACCGGCCCCGACCGGCACAGGTCGTTCTGTTCCGCATGTCATTGTTCGCACGAGGAGACTACGTTGAAGAGCACCGTCGAGCAGCTCAGCCCGACGAGGGTCCGGATCAACGTCGAGGTGCCGTTCGACGAGCTCAAGCCGAGCTTCGACCGCGCATACCGGAAGCTCGCCAAGCAAGTGAAGATTCCCGGTTTCCGTCCGGGCAAGGCCCCGGCCAGGGTGCTGGAGAGCCGGCTGGGTCGCGGGGTGGTGCTGGACGAGGTGGTGAACGAGGCCATCCCGGCCAAATATCTGGAGGCCGTCAACGGCGGCGAGGTGCGCACCCTCGGCCGGCCGGACATCGAGGTCACCAAGATCGAGGACGGGCAGAGCATCGAGTTCACCGCCGAGGTGGACATCCGTCCGGAGTTCACGCTGCCCGCGTTCGACGAACTCGCGGTCAGCGTGGACGACATCGCGACCGACGAGGCCGACGTGGACACCCAGCTGGACGAGCTGCGCGCGCGGTTCGGCACGCTGACGGGCGTCCAGCGGCCGGTCAAGACCGGTGACTTCGTGGTGATCGACCTGTCCGCGACGATCGGCGGCGAGCCGATCGAGGACGCCAGCACAACCGGCCTGTCCTACGAGGTCGGCTCGGACCAGCTCGTGGACGGCATCGACGACGCGCTGCTCGGCGCCGAGGCCGGCGACACGCGGACGTTCACCACGAAGCTGCTCGCCGGCGAGCACAGCGACGAGGACGCCGAGGTCGCGGTGACCGTGCAGTCCGTCAAGGAGCGTGAGCTGCCCGCCGCGGATGACGACTTCGCCCTGCTGGCCAGTCAATTCGACACGCTGGAAGAACTGCGCGGCGATCTACGGGAGCAGATTGGCCGGGTGCAGAAGATGCGGCAGGCCGTGCAGGCGCGGGACAAGGTACTGGAGTCGTTGCTGGACGCCACCGAGGTGCCGCTGCCCGAGAGCATCGTCGATGGCGAGATCGAGACCCGCAAGCACGACGCCATCCACTCCTTCGACCACGACGAAGCCAAGTTCGGCGAGTGGCTGGAGACCCAGGGCGAGAACCTGGAGAAGTTCAACACCGACCTGCGCGAGGCCGCCGAGAAGGCGGTCAAGACCCAGTTGGTGCTCGACTCCATCGCCGACAACGAGAACGTCAGCGTCAACGACGGCGAGCTGACCGAGCGGATCATCTACCAGGCGCAGCGCTTCGGCGTCAGCCCGGACGAGTACGTGCAGCGGGCCCAGCAGTCCGGCCAGCTCGGCGCGATCTTCGCCGACGTGCGGCGCGGCAAGGCGCTGGCTTCCGTTGTGCGCAAGGCCGAGGTGAAGGACGCCGGGGGCAACGTGCTCGACCTCGACGAGATGTTCGGCGGAGCCGAGGAGGAAGGCACTCCGGAGGTCGTCGACGCGCCGGAGATCGAGTCGGAGAAGGCCGAAGAAGCCGCCGCCGAGTGATCCGGCCCACACGGTTGGGCAGGGATTCAAAGCTCTGAGCGAACGCGGGCGTCGCAGGGACGAATGCGACGCCCGCCTTGGTTAGTGTCGGTGAAAGCAAGGAAGAACAAACCGTTGCGGCCCCGGAAAGCAACCGGAGCGTCGTGGTGAGAAGGCAGGCAGACGTGACCACGCATGACCACTTGCCCCTGATGCGCAGCAGCACCTCGGGGCTGAACCTGAACGACTCGGTCTACGAGCGGCTGCTCGCCGAGCGCATCGTCGTGCTCGGTTCCGAGGTCAACGACGAGATCGCCAACCGGATCACCGCTCAGCTGCTGCTGCTGGCCGCTGAGGATGGTGAGCAGGACATCCGGCTCTACATCAACTCCCCTGGCGGCTCGTTCAGTGCGCTGACGGCGAT
>DATBCR010000095.1:0-4207 GCA_036270375.1 Pseudonocardiaceae bacterium
CCTCGACGATCTCGTCGTAGACCAGACCGTATCGGCCGGAGAGGAAGGCGCCTCGGTCGATCACCATGTCGACCTCGGTCGCGCCTGCGGCCACCGCGTCGGCCACGTCGGCGAGTTTGACCGTTCGGGCCGAGCGGCCGGACGGGAAGGCGGTGGCGACGCTCGCGATGCCGATCGTGGTGCCGGACAGTGCTTCCACGGCTACCGCGGCCAAATCCGGGTACACACAGACGGCGGCGGCGTGCGGGGTGTCGGGGTGGTCCGGGTCGGGGCGGCGGGCCTTGGCGGCCAGGGAGCGGACCTTGCCGGGGGTGTCGGCGCCTTCGAGGGTGGTCAGGTCGACCATGCCGATCGCGGTGTCGATCGCCCAGAGTTTGGACGCCTTCTTGATGCTGCGGGTCGCCAGTGTCGCCGCTCGCTGTTCGACGCCCACCTGGTCCACGCCGGGGAGGCCGTGCAGGAAGCGGACGAGCGTCGACTCGTCCCTTGTCGCGTCGGCCAGCTCCGCCGGGAGCGGGACGTGGTCGGTCGACGTTGACGGAGCAGCCATGCCGGCCAGTCTAAGGACTCGCGGGCTACCTGCGGTGTTACCGCACCTGAGGGCGTCAGGTTTCGAGTTGGGGCCGGTTCTTCAGTTTCTTGCGTTTGGGTGGCCGGACGTCGACGCCGCCCATGAACGCAAGGCCGCTGATGGTGACGACCGGACTGCCCGGCGGGCCTTCGTGCGCGCCCCGGTGCTCGAAGCCGCCCATGAAGCCGAAACCGGTGACGCGGACGGTGATGTCGTCCGGGACGATGATCTCAACGCCGCCCATGAACGCGACGACCTGGATGGTGGACTCGGCTTCGGCGAACCGGGCTTCGGTCAGGTCGATCTCGCCGCCGCCCATGAAGACGAACACGTTGTAGAAGCGTGGCACCACCCAGGCGCCTTTGCGTTGGAAGCCGGACATCATCGCGAACGCGTTCTGGCCGGTCGGGGTGCCACCGATCCGGGTGGAGGGCACGGCGTCCACGGGTCGGACGGGCATTGCCGACGCCGCGGTGATCGGCAGGTCGCTGGTGATCGGGACCAGGTCGCCGAGCGTCTTCGACGAATACGTCCGTTGCAGGCGTTCGTCGAGTTCGTCGATGGTCAGCCTGCCCTCGGCCATGGCGTCGTGCAGGATTCTGGCCACCCGCTCGCGGTCGGCGTCCGAAGCGCGCAGGTCCAGGTGCGCCGGTCGGTCCGGCTGCTCGGTCACGTCGGAAAGTGTAGTTGTGCTTGGTACCGTCCCGGTTCATGGATGTGCTGGTCATCGATCACCCGCTGGCCAAGGCCAGGCTGACCACGATGCGTGACGCACGGACCGACAACGCCGCCTTCCGTGCCGCGTTGCAGGAGTTGACGGTCATGCTGGTCTACGAGGCCACCCGGCAGGTGCCGGTGCGGGAGGAGCGCATCCACACGCCCGTCGCGCAGACCGTCGGTCACCGGCTGGCGAATCCGCCGTTGCTGGTGCCGGTGCTGCGGGCCGGGCTCGGCATGGCCGACCAGGCGCACAAGCTGATTCCGGACGCCCAGATGGGCTTCGTCGGTGTCGCGCGGGACGAGAACACGCTCACGCCGACGCCGTACATGGAGTCGTTGCCGGATGATCTGGCGGATCGGCCGGTGATGGTCTTGGACCCGATGCTGGCCACCGGCGGCTCGATGGAGTACACCATCCGGCTGCTCACCGGTCGTGGCGCCAGTGATGTGATCGCCGTGTGCGTGCTCGCGGCGCCGGAGGGGATCGAGCGGCTCGGCAAGTCCGGGCTGCCGGTGAGGTTGGTCACGGCGGCGGTCGACCAGCGGCTCAACGACTCCGGCTACATCGTGCCCGGTCTCGGCGACGCGGGTGACCGGCAGTACGGAGCCGTATGAGACCCCGACCTGGTATCACCGGGGTACCGTGTGCCGTATGGCGATGACTCTGCGGCTCACCGACGAGGAGAACCGGCAACTCACCGAGTTGGCCACCGCCGAAGGACGTTCCAAGCAGGAGATCGTGCGGCTGGCCCTGGCCGAACGGTGGGCCCGGCTGCGCAAGGAGGAACAGCTCGGCGAGGTGCTGACCAGGGTGTTGCCGCGCTATCGAGGGCTGCTCGACCGGCTCGGCCCGGCCTGACGGCCGCACGTGACCGAATATCTCGACGCCAGTGACCTGCTGGTGCTCGCCACCGCGGTGATCGGCGGTGACCTGGTCGTGCGCGATCTCGGGCTGCTCGACGCGGCGGCGCACCGGCCGAGGGCGACCGTGCTCGGTGTCGAGGCCTACGAGACGTTGTGGGTCAAGGCGGCGTCTCTGATGGACTCGATCGTGCGAAGCCGACCACTCGCCCAGGGCAATTGGCGGCTCGGTTGGGTGGCCGCCGTGACCCTGTGCGACATCAACGGCTGGTGGATCGACGCCGAGGAGGACGAGGCACTCGATCTGGTCCGGCGGATCGGTCGCGGACAGCTCGACATCCGCGCCGCCGGTGACCGTCTGGCGGAGTGGGCCAGCCCGAAGGACCCCTGATCCGGCTTGACCTGGAGTGCACTCCAGGTTCTACGGTCGTCCTCGTGACCTACTCGATCGCTGCGACGTCCGCCCAAACCGGGCTGTCGATCGACACGCTCCGCTACTACGAGCGCATCGGCCTTGTCGAGCCGCCGGCCAGGGACTCCGGCGGCCGGCGCACCTATTCGGAGTCCGACCTGGTCTGGCTCCAGTTCCTCACGCGGCTGCGTACCACCGGTATGCCGATCCGGATGATGCGGGAGTACGCGCAGTTGCGGCACCGTGGCGACCACACCGCGGCCCAGCGGCGCCAGATCCTGGTCGAGCACCGGACGGAGGTGCGTGATCGGATCGCCGAACTCCAGTCGTGTCTTGACGTGCTGGACTACAAGATCACGAATTACGAGCTGATCGAGAACCGGCTCGTGCGCGCTACCGAGCACGCTGTGGAAGAAGCATCGTAAACGTTTTCAGAGAGGACTTTGTCGTGAGTGAGTTTCCCGTGCGCCGGCTCGGTGCGTTGGAGGTCAGTGCCCAGGGCCTCGGTTGCATGGGCATGAGCGAGTTCTACGGGGCCAGGGACGACGTCGAGTCGATCGCGACCGTCCACCGGGCGCTCGACCTCGGCGTGACGCTGCTGGACACCGCGGACCTCTACGGCAGCGGCGCCAACGAGGAACTGGTCGGCCGTGCCATCGCCGACCGGCGGGACCGGGTCGTGCTGGCCACCAAGTTCGGCATCCTGCGCTCCGCCACCGACCCGACGTACAGGGGCATCAGCGGCGACCCGGCATACGTCCGGCCGGCGTGCGACGCGTCACTGAGCCGGCTCGGTGTCGACCACATCGACTTGTACTACCAGCACCGGGTGGACCCGACGGTGCCGATCGAGGACACGGTCGGCGCGATGGCCGAGTTGGTCGCGGCCGGCAAGGTGCGGTACCTCGGCCTGTCGGAGGCCGGCGCGGACACGTTGCGCCGGGCGTGCGCCGTGCACCCGATCAGCGCGCTGCAGTCGGAATGGTCGCTTTGGACGCGCGACATCGAAGCGGAAATCCTGCCAGCGGCACGGGAACTCGGGATCGGTGTGGTCGCGTATTCGCCGCTCGGCCGCGGTTTCCTCACGGGTAAGTACACGTCGTCATCGGATTTCGCGGACGACGACTACCGCAAGGTCACCCAACCCCGCTTCGCCGACGGCAACCTGCAGCGCAACCTGGTGATCGCCGAACGGCTCCGCGTCCTGGCCGCCGATCTCGGTATGACGGCCGGCCAGTTGGCGCTGGCGTGGGTGCAGCACCAGGGCTCGGACGTGGTACCGATCCCAGGCACGAAGCGGCGCATCTACCTGGAGGAGAACGTAAGCGCCGCGACACTGGCACTGTCCACAGGGGACATCGCCGCGATCGAGGCCGCCGTACCGGCTGACGAGGTCGCCGGCACCCGCAACACACCCGACGCCATGGCCACGCTCGACCGTTAGGCGTCGGCCAGCAGGGCGGTGATCTCAGGTGTTGTGTGATCGCAACAGCTGTTGTAACATTCCAACATGTGAGCAAGGGCCGGCACCCCAAGCCCGCCGTCGCCGACGTCCTCGATGTAGTGAAGGGCCTTGACCACCTTTCAGTAGTCGAAACCACAAGGGCCACAGATGGGGCCGGGTGATCTGCCTCGACTGCCAT
>DATBCR010000096.1:0-6929 GCA_036270375.1 Pseudonocardiaceae bacterium
GAACGCGGTCCACGCGGTCTGCAGCAACAGGCGCTGCTGGGGGTCGACGTAGTGCGCCTGCTTCGGCGCGATGTTGAAGAACGGTGCGTCGAACTCGTCGATCCGGTCGAGGAAGCCACCGGCCCTTGTGCGGATCTCGCCCGGACCGGTGCCGACCCGGACCGCACCGCCCCAGCGATCGGTCGGGACCGGCACGATTCCGGAACCGTTGGCCCGCAGGAAATCGGCGAACTGGTCCGGTGTGTCGTTCGCACCGGGAAAGCGCAGCGCCATACCGATGACGGCAACAGGTTCCCGCGCCGACGAACTGGCATCCACCGGCATCAGGCGTGTCCTTTCGTTCGTCTATTGTGGACGGTCGAGCGGATCAGCGACCGTATGCCGCTTCGGTCACGTTGTCCCACAACGTGGCCCGAACGGTCACCGCACCCTGTTCGAACACGTCGGCCAATACCTCGGCCGCGAGGTACGCCACCAACTCGTCCACGGTCGGGCTGTTGAACAGCACGTTCGCACTGATCGGCCGGTCGAGCAGCGCTTCGAGGCGTTGTTTGGCCTCGGTGATGCGCAACGAGGTGAACCCGAGATCGAAAAAACTCTGGTCCACCGGCAGATCCTCGTCCTCGGGCATCAGCAGGGTCGATTTGAACTCCTCGACCACCACGGCCGCCAGCGCGTCCCGCCGCTCGGCCCGAGGCAGTGCCTGCAAAGTACGAACAATGTGCCCGGCGTCAGCCATCGCCAGCCCCTCCAGTAGGTCAATTCGCGCCGCCGCGCCAATGCCGGCGCCCGGCCCGCAAGAAACCGATCTGATACACCAAGTCAAGCAGAGTGGCATGACCGGCCACTGACCGGATATCGGCGATCACCGGTATTGGCGTATCAGCACGCGGTCAGCGCCGTCTGTCATCATTGGACCCAGCAAGCGAGAGCAGAACGGTGCCAGGAGAGGTACCTGAAGTGGCCAACAGGTCGGGCCTCGGTCCGAAGGGCTCTGCCCACGCAGGTTCGAATCCTGCCCTCTCCGCGACCGCCGATGAACGCCTGGTTCTCCCGCAACGACGGAACGCCTGACACGGAGGAATGATGTCCTCGGATTCCCGGAAGATCACCGTTTCTCGGCTGTACGCCGATGATCGGGGCGAGTCGCACTTCATCGAGGAAATCCTCGATACGCAGGAGGTGAATTTCGCCCCGCCGGCGCCGTCGATGTTCCGCAGCACGCCGATGACCGCGGCGGCCAGCATGTTCCTGCTACTGCCCGACGGGTATTTCGGCGACCTGCACCCCGCGCCGAGGAACCAGATCATGACATTGGTGCGGGGCGCCCTCGAAGTCACCGTGAGCGACGGCGAAGTACGGCATTTCGTGCCCGGCCAGACCGTGCTCGTCGAGGACACCACCGGAAAGGGCCACGCGACCCGCAGCGTCGGCGGCGAGTCCGTGGTCGCCGTCGTACAGCGCTGAGTGGACCCGCGTGACCCAGACGACCGCCGACGGCCGGACCGCCCTCCATGCGTCCGGCCGTCGGCTTCCCACTGTCCCGCCTCGGGTACAGATCCTGGAGACACCATGAAGATCACATTGTTCGAGCAGGCCGCCTATCGGTATTTCGCCGACGACTTCGAGCAACACCACGAGTCGGTCTGCACGGTTCCGTACTCGCTCGTCGACAGGGCGCGGGTATACGACTCGATGCGGGACTTCCTCGACGAGCTGATGGCCGGTGCACGCGCGGGCTTCGACGGCCTGACAGTCACCGAACACGGCCAGAGCAGCTACGACCTGATGCCCAACCCGGACGTGGTCGCGGGCGCGCTCGCCTATGCCACCGAACAGGAGAACCTGCCGACGGCCATCTACCCGATGGGTCGCTCGCTCGGCAAGTCACGGGAACCGGTTCGGGTCGCCGAGGAGTACGCGATGCTGGACGTGATCAGCGGCGGTCGCCTCGTCGCGGGCTTCCCGGTCGGTCTCGGCTACGACGCCGGGATCAACAACGGCGTGCCGCCACTGGAGATCAGGCCCCGGTTCGACGAGAACCTCGAACTGGTGCTGCGTGCCTGGCACGACCGGGACCCCTTCGCATGGAACGGCCGGTTCCACCAGTACCCGATCGTGAACATCTGGCCGAGGCCGCAACAGGACCAGCCACCGGTGTGGATCACCGGTATCGGCAACCCGAACACCATGCGGATGACGCTGAAGCGTGGCTTCGGCTTCAACTACTTCGGTTTCGCGGGCGCGAAACTCACCGGCAAGCGGATCTTCGACCGCTTCTGGGACCAAGCCGATCAGGTTGGCGTGCCACGCAATCCGTACCGGCTGGGTTTCCTGCAGACGGTGGCCGTCGCCGACACCGACGCGGAGGCCGAGCGGATCTACGGCAAGCACATCGAGTACACCTTCCGCAAGGGCCTCGGCGCGATCCCGCAGGAACGGCTCGCCGTGCCCGGCGGCATCGACATCCGAGGAGTGCGGGCGCTGCTGACCGATCCGGCCGACTTCGGCTTCTACTACCAGATGCGGACCGGCACCTTCGCCCAACTGGCCGAGGCGGGCGTGGTCGTCGCCGGCAGCGCGGCGACGGTACGCGAACAGCTCATCGAATACTGCCGGCAATACGGCATCGGCAACCTGCACGTCATGCTCGGCTTCGGTTCGCTGCCCAAGGAACTCGCGCTGCGCAACATCGAACTGTTCGCCGACGAGGTCGCACCGCACCTGCGCGACCTGTGGCAGGGCACCGAATTCGAACACCACTGGTGGCCGGAGCGCCTCGGCGGCGCCGGGCCCGCCGCGTTGCCCGGCGGCCAGAACGGTCACGTCACAACGAAAGAGGCGGTGCTGTCATGACGACCGAAGCTGTTCCGGCTGTCAGTACCAGGACGGTGTCGGTCTGGGACGGCCGGCTGACGGTGAACGTGCGGGTGGCCGGTACCGGCGCTCCCCTGGTGTTCCTGCACTCCCCCATCGGACTGGTGTGGGACCAGTTGCTGTCCCGGTTCGCCGACCACTACACCGTGTACGCACCGGAGTTCCCCGGCACCAGCGTCGACGACCCCTACATGGGTCATGTCATCGACACCGTGCCCGATCTGGTGCTGGCCTACCAGGAGGTGATCGAGGCACTGGGTGTGCGCACGCCGGTACTGGTCGGCCATTCGTTCGGTGGCATGCTCGCCGCCGAACTCGCGGCCGCGTTCCCCAGCCTGCCGGCGAAAGTGGTGCTGCTGGCACCGCTCGGCCTGTGGTCGGACGCCGCGCCGGTGACCAATCTGGCCGCCGCTGCCGCCGACCAGGTCCCGGGGCTGCTATTCCACGATCCGACCTGTGCGGCCGCCCAGATGCTGCTCACCCCGCCCGACGACCCGGCGGCGGCCGTTGCCGGTGCGGTGGCCATGGTGTGGGCGCTGGGCTGCACCGGCAAGTTCATCTGGCCACTGCCCGACCGGGGTCTACGCGGCCGGCTGCACCGGATCATCGCACCGACATTGGTGGTGTGGGGCCGGCAGGACGCCATCGCACCGGTGAGTTATGCCGATGAGTTCACATCCGCCATCGGCGGCGCGCGGGCGGCAGTGATCGACGACTGCGGGCACCTGCCCCAGATGGAGTGTTTCGATCAGGCCGAGCAGTCCATTTCGGACTTCCTCGGATAGCCGAATGGACTGCCGTGCACAGGCCGCCGGCGTGCTGGCGTGGCAGGCGGACGTCAGCGGCCCGGACGTCGGTTCGGATCGAGGATGCGCCGCACCGCGGAGGGTGTGTAACCGAGGTGCGTCCGCACGGTGCGACACAGATGCGCCTGGTCGGCGAAACCGAGATCGCTGGACAGCGTGGCCAGGCTCTCCTCGCCGTCGGCCAATCGGTCGAGGACGTGCCCCACGCGGACGCTGTTGCGATAACGGGTGACGGACATGCCCAGCACGCGGGAGAAGTAACGACTGAGCAGGCCGGGCGACACGTGCAGCGAGACGGCCAACGAGGCAAGGCTCTCCGCGGCCGGATCGCCGCCGATGATCGCGTCGCGCGCCTCTGCGACCACCGACCGGTCGGCCCGTGCCCCGCGCAGGCTCGGCCGATGACGGTGCTCGTCGGTCGCCCGCAACAACTCGCCGACACCCTCGGCCACCGCGTACTCGACGTCCCCGGTGCGGGTGGCGGCAAGCAGCCGGCGGTGCGCGAGATCGACCCGGGCGCCCACGTACACGAACGGCCGGCCGGTGATCGGGCGCTCGCCGGCCAACGAGCCACCGCGTGGGCGCGAGCCGCAGCGCGGTGCACTCGTCCCCGCCGGCCGGGTGGGCGAATCGCTCCTCCTCGCCGGGTGTGCCGAGGTAGCCCTGGGTGCGATCCAGATCGTTCGCCGCGCCCTCGGCCCAGCGGGCGAACCTGCCACGACGGACGAGCACGAAGCGATAATCGTCCTCGACTTCGATCGGAGACCACCCAGCGTGATCCGCGCCACACTTCATTGACATGACCAGCATCCCGGAACTTTCGGCGAGCACCGTCGGCGACAGCATGGGTGCAACGTAACCATCGCCACCGGCAAGTCGACAAGAATGTTCAAGACTTGAGTCGGTCGCACAACCACGATGTGGGATACGCGGTGCGTTCTGCTCCGCCCTAGTTTGTCCGGCCCTTCGCATCCGATCAGCCAATCAGGAGGAGTGATCAATGCCCGCCCTTGTCGAGCCGACCGCCGTCATTCTCGACTGCGCCGATCCGGCCGCACTGGCCGAGTTCTACCGGAAAGCCACCGGTTGGGAGCTGACGTACAGCGACGAGAACACCGCCTACCTCGGCGCTGGTGGCTCGGTGCAACTGGCCTTCCAGCGTGTCGAGCACTACCAGCCGGTCAAGTGGCCGGCCGCGGGCCAACTCGGCCACATCGACTTCAAGGTGGCCGATATGGATGTCGCGACCAAGGAACTGGTCGACCTCGGCGCGACCATACCGGCCACCCAGCCGGGTGGCGACCAGTGGCGCGTGCTGGCCGACCCCGCCGGACACGTCTTCTGCATCGCCGCCTAGCAACGCCTGGTGACGCACGGGCGCGGCCGACGTCCGGTACGTCGGCCGCGTCCGTCGTCCGGCGTGACGCAATCCGGAGTTCGAGCGAAAGGATCAGCGGATGGCCCCCACCGATCCGCCAGATCAACAGCCGGTCCCGATCAACTGGGATGACGTCCAATACCTGCGCGACCAGGTCGGATTCTGCCGCCAGGTGTTCGGCACCTGCTGTGCGGGACTGACCGAGATCCAGTTGGTCGACAGCCCGTTGCGATTCTCCCCGCTGTCCCTCGCCGATCTCGCTGACCACCTCGCGAACGCGGAATGGAATTCCCTCGGCCGTGCGGCCGCCAGGCCGCCGGTGACCTGTGACGGGCTGAACCGGAAGGCGGCCTCGGTGTGCAAGACCGCCGACACGGTCGCCCGCTGGCAGGAATCCTGCGACAGCGGCAACGCCGAGATCGAGCGTGGGCTGGCCAGCGGCGACCGGGAACTGGTACAGCGGGCCGAGTTCGCCTTGGTCGGCCTGCTCGCCGAGTATTCGCGCCACAACACCCAGGCCCAACTGCTCAGGGCAGAACTTGATCCCGAAAGCGGCTTCCACTCGGCGACACCGTGGAATTTCGACCTCGACAAAGAATAACCTGGCTACGTGGTGCTACCACCTCGTTCGACGCCGTCCTGGCTGACGGGCAGCCCAACGGCCGCAACCCTGGTGCGGGGCCGAAGTTACTGGCCACCGACCCCCTGAGGCCTGGCACGGTACAGGTTATCCGACCTCGTGCGCGCCGACCGCGGCCACGGTCGTCTCCAGCAGTTTGCGCGCGGCGCGCTCCGCTGCGACCGGGCGGCGCCCACGCACGGCGACCAGTACCGCGCGGTGGAGGGGCAGCGTGGTGCGCACGCCGTTCGGCAGGTGCGACGTCGCCTCCAAGGCGTGCCGCAGGCCGGTTTCCAGCAGCCGCCCCAACTGATCCACGAGTTGGTTGCCGCTCGCGCGCAGGATCGTAAGGTGGAACGCGAGGTCCGCCGCCACGAATGCGTCCTCGGTGGCCGGCAGCGCGTCCGCGTGCTCCGCCATGCCGGCGTACGCTGCCTCCAGCGCGGCCACCTGCGTCAGGCTGGCGCGTTCCGCGGCGAACCGGGCCGCCATCGGTTCCACCATCAGCCGCAGTTCCAACAGGTCGTGCAGGAACCGGGTGTCCGCGGTGCGGCCGTGCCAGTCCGCCACCGCGCGGTCCATCAGGTTCCACCGGTGCCGGGGCAGCACGATGGTGCCGATGCGCGGCCTCGGTTCCACGAGCCCCTTGGCCGCGAGCGCCTTCACCGCCTCGCGGACCGCGCCGCGACTCACCGACAGCCGAGTGCCCAGGTCGGTCTCGTTGGGCAGTTGGCTGCCCGAGTCGAACTCTCCGGACACTATGCGCAGTCCGATCCACTCCACGACGCGGCCGTGCATCGTGCGATGTTCGCCTAGCGGGTTCTCCATGGTGACGCTCACCGTCAAACGATCCGATGATTGATCGATGAAGTCAAATCGACCAGGGCGGACCAGCCGGCACCTCACACCGCACGGAGCCTCGGATCAGGGTAGCGCGTTTCGGTGCCGCTTCGTTGGTGCGCTGGGGTTTGTTGGTGCCAGGCGGGTCCACTGTGGCTTCGCCTGCTGACAACCGCCCCCGGGTTACTCGGTGGACAACTGGAACACCGTGGTCTGGTCGTAGGCCTGGCCCGGGCGCAGCACGGTGGACGGGAAGTTCGCGTGGTTCGGCGAATCGGGGAAGTGCTGTGTTTCCAGCGCGAATCCCTTGCCCTGCCGGTACGCCACGCCACTCGTGCCGACCAGCGTGCCGGTCAGGAAGTTCGACGAGTAGAACTGGATGCCCGGCTGGGTGGTGAAGATGGACAGC
>DATBCR010000097.1:0-2723 GCA_036270375.1 Pseudonocardiaceae bacterium
GGTCAACTCGGACAGCAACAACGCCGTCACCGAGACCCCGGCGCGACTGGCCGAGGCACAGCAGGCCGGCGACCAGAGCATCGTGCTGCTGAAGAACGACACCACGACGAAGGGCACCAAGCTGTTGCCGTTGCGGGTGCCACACGCCGGTTCGTTCAAGGTCGCCGTGATCGGCTTCTACGCCAACCCACCGACGATGTACCTCGGCGGTTACGCCAGCACCCAGGGACCGGCCGGTATCGCCAAGGAGGTCAACGGATACCAGGGCCTGAAGACCGCGATCCAGGGGATCGATCCGCAGGCACAGGTGGACTGGCTGCCTGGAGTGACCGGCACCGGCCTCGACACGGTGGATCAGGCATCGGTCGCGGCGGCGGCGAACTACGACGCCGTGATCGTCTACGCCGGTACCGACCAGACAACGGGGACGGAGGGCGTCGACCGTTCCTCGCTGGCGCTGCCCGGCGCACAGGCGTCGCTGATCAGCCAGGTCGCCGCGGCCAACCCGAACACGATCGCCTACCTGGAGACCATGGGCGAGGTCGATGTCACCGGATTCGCCCAGAACGTGCCCGCGCTGCTGTGGAGTTCGTACAACGGCCAGCGCAAGGGCGCGTCCCTGGCCGACGTGGTGCTGGGCACGGCCAACCCGAGCGGCAAACTGCCGTTCAGTTGGTACGCCGACGTCAACCAGCTACCCCCGACGACGAGCTACGACATCCGTCCGACGGCCACGACGCCCGGCCGGACGTACATGTACTTCACCGGCGCGCAGTCCTACCCGTTCGGCTACGGCGGCAGCTACACCACTTTCCGGTACAGCGACCTGCGAGTGGACGGCGCCCACCCGGACGCGAACGACACGATCCACGTCAGCGCCGAGGTCACGAACACCGGACCGGTCGCGGGCGACGACGTCGCACAGATCTACGTGACGACACCGAACGCGCCGGCCGCGCTGCAACGACCGATCAAACGACTGGAGGCGTTCCAGAAGATCGCGCTGCGGCCACACCAGACAAAGCACGTCGACTTCACGATCAAGATACCGAACCTGGCTTTCTTCAACGAAACCACGAACACGTTCCAGGTCGACGACGGCATGTACGGAATCCAACTCAGCTCGTCGGCCGCGAACAGCGACATAGAGCAACAGCAATTCGTCACGGTGACCGGCCAATTGCGGCCGACGCCGTCGGTGGTCACCGCACAGCCGGTCGCCCCCGGTGACGCGGCCGCGCACGTGGCGCAGCGGGTCATGTTCCCGACCGGCACGACCGTCGATCCACAACTGACGGTGTCCCTGAGCGACGAGAGCCTGTTCGGCTACATCACCGCCGGCGCCAGCACCCCACTGCCCTCGGGCATGACGGTGCACTACCGCGGCAACCGCCCGAACGTGGTGTCGATCGATCGGAACGGCGTCATCCACACCGTGGGCAGTGGCGTGGCCACCGTGACGGCGACCGTCGAATACCACGGCCGGACAGCACAGGGTTCCTTCGTGGTCGACGTCCAGTAGCGGCCAGGTGGACAGCGGCGTGGCCGGGCCGGCCACGTCGCTGCCATCAATGGGGCAGGCTGCTGGCATGAAATCTCGAACCAGTGGCATGTGGTGGGGAACGACAATCGAGGCGCCGGACCCCAGCGGCCTTGCGGCGTTCTACGCCACGCTCCTCGGCTGGCACATCGGGCACGAGGAGCCCGGAACGGCGATCGTCGCCGTCTCCCCGCACGGACCGTTCGTCGTGTTCCAACAGGCAGCGGGCTACCGGGCTCCGGTCTGGCCGCCGATCGACGGGCAACAGCGCCCAATGATGCATTTCGACTTCCAGGTCGGCGACTTGGACTCGGCCGTCGCCGAGGCGGTCGCCTTGGGAGCCACCGTGGCGGCGTTTCAGCCGCAGGAGAACGTCCGGGTGCTGTTCGACCCCGCAGGACACCCTTTCTGCCTGTGTTTCGACGAGACATGACCGGCTGGGCCGAAGTGGATTGTTCGACGTCGTCGAACCGAACGGGAACAACGTCTGCCGAACAACTCCGGTGTTCTCGACGTCCATCGTGGGCCACGATGAGTTCCGACACGGCCATTCATGAGGGGGATCGGAATGCCACGACCGGAACGGCCGCTCGACCCGGACGCAGGGGGAGCGCTGGCGCGGTGGGCGGTGGATCTGCGCGCGTTGCGCGAGGCGGCGGGCAATCCCGGCTATCGGGATCTGGCGCGCCGGGCGCATTTCTCGTACAGCACCCTTGCCGACGCGGCGGGCGGGCAGAAACTGCCCAGCCTGGCCGTGGCCACGGCCTTTGTGCGGGCGTGCGGCGGCGACGTCGATCAGTGGCGTACCCGATGGCAGGTGTTGGCCGCCGAACTGGCGGCCGACACCGGCCAACCCGACGCTCCCGTGACCACCGGCTACGAAGTGTCTCCGTATCGCGGTTTGGCGGCATTCCAGCTCGCCGACGCGGACTGGTTCTTCGGGCGCACCGAACTGGTGCGCGAACTGGCCGACCGAATCGCCGAACAGCGGTTCGTCGGCGTGTTCGGCCCCTCCGGCAGCGGCAAATCCTCCCTGCTCCGCGCCGGCCTCCTGCCCTCGCTCGCCCACCAGGCCGAGGACCGTCCGGCGTGGCGGACCGTGGTGTTCACCCCTGGGGACCACCCACTCACCGAATGCGCCGTCCACCTTGGCGACCTGCTGCGGATCCCGGCCGGCGAGGTC
>DATBCR010000098.1:0-10436 GCA_036270375.1 Pseudonocardiaceae bacterium
CGCCGAACGACCGTGCCGGTGACTGTCCGGATGGCAGGATTGGCCCGTGCCAGACGTGAATCGCGAAACCCTTGCCAGCACCGTCCGCACGCTGTGGGAGCGGGACGTCCTGCCCAGCCTGTCCGATCTGGTGGCCATTCCTGCGGTGTCCGAATCGTTCGACCCGGACTGGGCCGCCAACGGCCACCTGGCCGCCGCGGTCGAGCACGTGCGGGCCTGGCTTGCCGACCGCGACCTGCCCGACGCGACCACGGAGGTGGTGACGCTTCCCGGCAAGTCCCCGGTGCTGCTGCTGGACGTGCCGGGCGCCCAGGCCGCCGGAACCGTGCTGCTGTACGGACATCTCGACAAGCAGCCGCCGGTCGGCGGCTGGGCCGACGGCCTCGACCCGTGGACGCCCGTCATCCGGGACGGCCGGCTGTACGGGCGCGGCGCGGCCGACGACGGCTACGCCGGTTACGCGGCCACGGTTGCCGTCGAGGCGGTCCGGGCCGCGGGCGGGCTGCACGGCCGGTGCGTCGTGCTCCTGGAGACCGGCGAGGAGTCCGGCAGCCCGGACCTGCCCGCGTACCTCGAACTGCTCGCGCCGCGCATCGGTGACGTGTCCTTGGTGGTGTGCCTGGATTCCGGCACCGGTGACTATCAACGGATGTGGCTGACCACGTCGCTGCGCGGGCTCGTACAGACGACGGTGACCGCGCGGCTGCTGACCATGGGCCAGCACTCCGGCATCGCGGGCGGCATCATCCCGAGCACGTTCCGGGTGCTGCGGCAGCTGCTGGACCGAGTGGAGGACCCGGTGACCGGCGAGGTGCGGATACCCGAGATGCACGTGGACATCCCCGCCGCCCGGGCGACCGAGGCGAAGGACGCGGTCACCGCGGTGCCGGCCATGGTGCGGGCCGGACTGCCGCTGCTGCCTGGAGTTTCGCTCGTCGACGATGACGAGACCGAGCTGGCGCTGAACAACACGTGGCGCCCGACGATGGCGGTGATCGGCGCGGACGGCATGCCGGCACCGGACGACGCCGGCAACGTGCTGCGCCCGGAAACCACGCTGTGCCTGAGTTTCCGGTTGCCGCCGACCGCGGACTCGACGGCGGCAAGGGACGCGCTGCGCACGGCGCTGACCACGGACGTGCCGTACCACGCGCAGGTCGAGCTGTCCCGGGTCGAGTCGGCGGACGGCTGGCACGCGCCGGAACTGGCGCCGTGGCTGCGCGACGCGCTGGATGATGCGTCGGAGAGCGTGTTCGGCGCGCCGTGGCGCGGTTTCGGGATCGGCGGCTCGATCCCGTTCATGGGACTGCTGCACGAGAAGTACCCGAACGCGCAGTTCGTGGTCACCGGGGCGCTCGGTCCCGGCAGCAACGCGCACGTACCCGACGAGTCGCTCCACCTGGCCTACGTGCACAAGGTGACCGAGGCCGTCGCGCTGCTGTTGGACGCGCACGCCCGCCAGGCCGGGACAGATGGCGGCTGACCGCACCACCGGTGGCCGCCGCGAGGCCGGCGAGCCGCCGAAACGTGGCGACCCGCCGAGGCGCAACGGCGAACCGCCGGGGCCGACCGGCGAGCTGGACGTACACGATCCGAATCCGCCCGGCTGGGCGCGGATGCCGGCCGAACACGTGATCCGCAACGTGATCGAGCCGGACACCAGCAGCATGCTGCGCTGGCGCCGCCGCTCGGCCGCCGCACCCGTGGTGCGGATCGAGGACCGTTACCTCACAGGTACTTTGGACCTGCGGGCGCTGGACTTCCCCTATCTGCTGGAGTTCATCCGCTGCCGGTTCGAGAAGCCGCCGGACCTGCGGCAGGCCACACTCGCGGGGCTGGAGTTCAACGGCTGCTGGCTGCCCGGCCTGTCCGCCCGGAACACCCGCAGCGACAACGACATCGCGTTGATCAACACGACCGTGCGCGGCGGTTCGGTCGACCTGACCGACGGCTACATCCGGGGTTCGCTGCTGCTGTCCGGCAGCCGCCTGAACAACCCGGGCCGCCGCGCGCTGCACGCGGACCGGCTGCAACTGGCCGGCGCGCTGCTCGCGACCAACCTGGAAGTGGTCGGCGAGGTACGCATTCCGGGCCTGCGCAGCGGCGGCAACGTCAACTTCAGCGGCGCGGGCCTGCACAACATGGACGGCTGCGCGCTGGACGGCAACGGCATGCACGTTGGCGGAAACCTGATCTGCGGCACGGATGCCATGTCGGGGCAACGGTTCCGCTCCACCGGCTGGGTGTTCCTGCCGAGCGTGCAGGTGGCAAGCGACCTGTCGATGCGCGGCGCCCGCCTGACCCCGGGTGGAGGTTCGACGGCCAACCTGCCGGTGCACGACCCGTACTACGACGTGCACACCACACTGATCGCGGACCGGATCCGGGTGGACGGCAACCTCGACCTCGACCAGGAGTTCACCAGCACCGGGACACTGCGGATGGTGAACGCGCGGATCGGCGGTTCGCTGCGGATGACCAGTGCCAGCGTGGACATCTCCGGCGGCGGCGAGGCACCGTTCGACAACCACGCGTTGTACATGGACGGCACCCAGATCCAGGGCAACCTTGACGCGCACGGCATCCGGGTGACCGGCCAGTGGCGGCTGCTGGACCTGAGTGTGCAGGGCAACATCCGGCTCGACGGCGCGGTACTGGCGAACCCCGGTCACGACGTGTGGGTGTCCCGGCGCTGCACGGTCGGTAGCAACTTCGAGTGCCGGGAGGCCGAGGTCTATGGCTCGATGATCATGCAGGAGGTGCAGATCGGCGCCAACCTCGACCTGCGCGCCAGCCGCCTGAGCCGCCCCGGCCGCTATACCCGCGACCACAGCGTCAAGCCAAGCCTCGACATCCGGGCCGGCCGGATCGGCAGGGACGTGATCTGCGCCGGCGGCAGCAAACGCGCGTTCTCGGCGGCCGGCGAGGTGCGGATGGTGCGTGCCACGATCGGCCGGCAACTCACCTTCGCCGGCGCCGAACTCGGTGTGGACGGCACGACCCGCAGCGCGCTCAACGCGTTCGGCGCGCAGACGCAGGACTTCGCCCTCACCGTGGCCCGCCCGCCGAGGGGTCGCGTCACGTTGCGGCAGATGCGCTGCGCGTCACTCGGCGACAACGAGGCACTGTGGCAGGCCACCGGCGGAATCGACCTGGACGCGTTCAAGTACGACTCGCTGACCAACGGGATCGAACTGTCCGACGACGACGCCGTCGTCCAGCGGCTGCGCTGGCTGCGCAAGGCCGGCGACGACGTGTACCGGCCAGGACCGTACGACCAGTTGGCCGCGATGCTGCGGGCGGTCGGCAACGAGGAACACGCGGACACCGTGCTGATCGAGAAGCAGCGCCGCCGGTATGTCGCGCTGGCACGGGGTTTCCGGGTGCTCGGCCCGTTCGTGATCGGGTGGAGCTGGCTGCAGCGGTCCATGGTCGGCTACGGCTACCGGCCGTCCCGCGCACTGGGCTGGCTCGCGCTGCTGCTGGTCATCGGCACGTTGTGGTTCTCGCTGGATCCGGTGCACTGCACGGTGATCGCGAGCGACCCGCCGAGCTTCGCGCAGTACCGGTTCTGCCCGCTGACGAATCAGGACGACCACCTGGTGTGGAACCCGTTCCTGTTCACGCTGGACCTGCTGATCCCGATCGTGGACTTCGGCAACAAGAACCGGTGGGCGCTACCTGGCACGTCCCAGTGGTTCTCCGCCGCGCTCACCGTGGCCGGCTGGTTGCTGGCCACCACGGTCGCGGCCGGCCTCACCCGGCTGCTGCGCCGTCAGTGACGACTCCGTACAGCCCCCACTGCCGCCGGATGTCAGTGATCAGCGCCAGTGCGGTGGCCGGGCTGCCGCCGGCGTAGCGCCGCGCCCGCGCCAGCAGGTCGAAGTTCTTGTCCCGCATGCTTTCTTTCGTCAAGTTCTCGTCGAAGACGTCGAGCACCGTGGCCAGGAAGTACACCCGCGCGGCGACGGCATCGCGCAGGTCACCGACCACGGTGGACTTTCCCGGGTAGGACGCGAGGACTCGTTCGCAGTAGTCCATTGTGATGCTGCCGCGATCGTCGAGTATCCGGACGAGTTCGGTCACGTCCGCTCCGTCCGGCACCGTGATCAGCGCGTCGACCGTCGCCTGGCAGGCGCGCGTCAGTTCCGCCTCGGCCACCGCCGCCGCCAGCGAACGCAGTGCCTGGTCGCTGTCACTCCCGGCCAATTCCACCATCGTGCGTACGGTGCGCACCAACTGTCGGGCGAGGCCGCCGGAGAACACGTACGCCAACGCGAGGAACTGTTCGGACAGACCGATCACGTGCCTGCGCAGCAACACCTTGGCGTCCTCGAAGTTCACATAGTCGACCCGCACGACCTCGTCGAACGAACTGTCGAACGTACTGCGCAGCCCGATACCGGACAGTTCGAAGTCATGCTGCGCCTCGGTCGACACCGACACCAGGTAGTAGCAGCCGCGCACGTCGAAGATCGCCTTGATCTCGTTGAGCAGCCGCCGCGCTGGCTCACCCGCGCCGATCCGGTCCAACTCGTCGATGCCGATGATCACCCTGCCCGGTTCCCGGCCCGCGCTCCTTGCCTCGGCATCCAGCACGGACACGGCGTCGGCCAGGAACTCGCGAAACCGGTCGACCAACTCGGGATACGTCAGTGCCCGGCCGGCCACGCTCAGCCCGGCCTTGCCGCTGACCTCGAACCCGGCCACACCACCTTTGGCACTGGCCTCGGTGCTGTAGGTCCGGACGTACCTGATCAACTGTAGGCAATCGTCAGCGGTGGTCACCAATTCGCTGAGGTGGCTGGGTCGTGGGTGCGGGTCGTCGCCGAACGGAACGAGTGCACGCCGGACGACCTTGGCCGTGCGCACACCCCGGGCCGGTCTCCGGTCCGGTGCGGCTTGGCGCGCGTAGGCGATGGTGGCCTGGCAGGTCTTCGCGAACAGGTGCAGCACGAACTGCTCCGGCTGGTACTCGACCGGTGCCGACGTGAGGACCGTCAGGTCGGGACCCCGGCTGTCATCGCGGTACTGGCCGCCGCAATATGCCCGAAGCAGGTTCGTCTTGCCGGCGCCGCGTGGGCCGGCAAGCGCGAAACTGCCCCCGGCGACCGAGTCGATCAATCGGACCAGTCGCCTGCTCGCCGGTGTCGGCACGTGGGTGAGCAGGTAGTCGGGGCTCTTGAGACCGGGCGTCGCACGGACCGTCAACACGGTGGCGTAGTCGTCGGTCTCCTGCACGTTGATGAACGTGCGCAGAACGGGCAGCAGTCCCGTCTCCAGGAGCACGTTCTGCCAGATCGCGAACGTCTCGGCCGGTTTCTGGAAATCCGCACGCTGGGCTTCGGATGGTATAACCAACCCAAATGGGAGAAAGGCGAGGAGGATCAGGAAAATTCCGAGCGCGCTGACGGGGATCAGCCACGACGACCGTCCCGCCAAGAGAACCACCAGCCAGACGACGTCAATCACCCAAGCGAATATTCCGATTACCACCCAGCCAACGCCGACATCTGTGGGCTCGGCCGCCCGGACCCTTGCCCGCAGGACCGCGGCCCCGATCGCCAGTGCGGCCACCGCTGTGGCGATCAGCACCACGAGTTGCGGCACACCACCGACCTTGCTCGCCTGCAGCACCAGCCGGGTGAGCACGACATACTGCGCAGCGGGTAGCAAAAGGAACGCGAGTATCTTGCTCGTGATCGGGAAACTGACTGCCCTGGCCTTGTCCGTGGCTTCCCGCCACGCCTGCTCCTCGCTGTCTCCGGCCAGGAATACGATCGCCGACTGGTCGACCGCGTCCGCGCGCAGCGCGTCCTCGGTGACCGTGTGCCGGTTGATCACCTCACGGATCTCGGGGCGCGCGACCGCCTCGGTGATGAGGCTGTCCAGCAGGGCGTCCTTGTCCAACAGGTCGACGCGCTGCGGCTGCGGGTAGTCGGTCACACCCTTTGTGCGCAAATTCGTGCCGTGGTGTTACAAGCACCCATTTACAGTGATCAAGTGCTCGTCGACGTGATCGTGCTCAATGGCGCGTCCAGCTCCGGGAAGACCGGTATCGCGCGGTGCCTGCAGTCGGTGCTGCCGGGTCGGTGGCTCACGTTCGGTGTGGACACCCTGCTGCACGCCATGCCGGTCGCGATGAACCTGGCCGGCGACGGTGTCGCGGTCGAACCGGACGGCGAGGTCACCGTCGGCGCCGACTTCTACCCGCTGGAAGCCGCCTGGAGCGCCGGTCTCGCCGCGATGGTCCGGGCGGGCGCGAACCTGATCGTCGACGAGGTGTTCCTCGGCGGCGCGCGGTCGCAGGCACGGTGGCGGGCCGCGCTGTCTGGTCTCGACGTGCTGTGGGTCGGCGTCCGGTGTGCCCCCGACGCCGCCGTCGGACGGGAGATCGCGCGCGGTGACCGGGTGCCCGGCATGGCCGCCGCGCAGGTCGAGATCGTGCACGACGGCGTCGTGTACGACCTGGAGATCGACACCACCGCGACCGAGTCCATCGACTGCGCCCGCCGCATCGCCGACGCCGTCAACGCCCGAAAATGACCACGGGGCCGACCCCAAAGGGCCGACCCCGCGGTTATTTGGTCCCCGGTCAGATATCGCTGTGGCTGAACACCACGTCGTGCACGCCGTCCTCGCCCGCGCCGATCTGGCGGTGGCCGCTCACCGGCGGGTAGCCGCTGGCGATCACCGTGTACTCGCCCTCCGGCAGGTCGCCGAAGGTGTACTGGCCGGCCTCGTCGGTCGTGGTCATCGCGACCACGTGGCCATCGGAGTCCACCAGCGTCACCCGGGCGTCCACCACTGGCTGGCGGCCAGGGCCGCCGGTCGTGGTGCCGGTCAGCCGTGCCGCCGCGGACAGGTCCACGTCGGTCACCGCGTCGCCGCTGTCGGCCACCACGAGGGTCGCGGCGAACGGGCGGTAGCCCGCCGCGTTGGCGACCAGCGTGTAGCTGCCGCTGAGCAGGTCCGCGAACAGGTACTCGCCGTCCACCGCCGTTGTCGCCGAACCCATCACCTCGCCCCGGATGTCGGTCAGCGTGACCGTGGCGGCGGCCACCGGCGCACCGTTGGCCCGGACCACGCCGGTCGCGCGGGCCGTACCCGACAGCAGCAGGTCCAGCGTCACCGGTTCACCGGCCGCCCGCAGGGTCGACGCCGACGGCTGGTGCCCGGCCGACGACGCGATCAGCACGTACACCCCGTCCAGTGGCGCGACGAGCCGGAACGTACCGTCCACTTCGGACGTGCCGCGCTCGACCTGTTGGCCGCCATGGTTGATCAGGGTCAGCACGGCGTCCGGCGCGGGTGCGCCGTCGGTGCGCCGCACCTGACCGGTGATCAGGGTGCCGCCGGCCTCGTGCAGGCCGTTGCCGGCCGAGCCGTTCAGGGTGGCGCCGGTCATCGCGACCGGTATGGCTTCGGCCGAACCCGACAGTGCGTGCCGTCCGGCGGCCACCAGTTCGGGTTCGCCGAGCGACTGCAGTTCCGCGTCGAGTTCGGTGTCCAGCGACGGCACCGCGTCCTCGACCGGAATCGACGCACCATCGCCGCCGCCCTCGCCCTCGGCCATGGCCTGCACGGCCGAGATGCTGCGCAGCGGGATCTCCTTGATGAACAGCGTGATCAGGAAGGCCACCACGCCGACCGCCGCGACGACCCAGAACACCACGTCGACCGAGTCGGCGAAGCCCTTCAGGAACGGCGCCGCCAGCCGGGGGTCGATCCGCTGCAGGAACGAGGAGTCCTGCAGCAGGCTGCCGGTGCCGCCGCCGTGCAGCGCGGCCAGCGCGGGTGCGTTGACCGGGTTGTGCAGCACGGCCGGGTCGTTCAGGGCCTGGACGAACGGGCCGCCCCTGGTGGCGCTGGTGATCGCCGAGATGATCCTGCTGGTGACGGTGCTGAACAGGATGGACAGGAACACCGCGACACCGAGCGTGCCGCCGATCTGCCGGAAGAACGTGGCGGACGCGGTGGACACGCCCATGTCCCTGAACTCGGCCGCGTTCTGCGCGGCCAGCGTCAGCGTCTGCAGGCAGAGGCCGACACCGAAGCCGAGCACCAGCATGAACAGCATCGGACGCCACATCGGCGTGTCCGCGGCCACCGTGGTGAACAGCAGCGAGCCACCGACGATGAACAGCGAGCCGATCACCGGGAAGATCTTGTACTTCCCGGTCCGCGACGTGATCTGGCCGGACACGATGGACGCGCTCATCAGACCCAGGATCAACGGCAGCATCTCCAGGCCAGAAGCGGTCGGCGTCGCGCCGCGCACGATCTGCAGGTACTGCGGCACGAGGGTGATGGCACCGAACATCGCGGCACCGACAACGACACCGGCCATGATGATCGTGCTGAACACCTTGTTCTTGAACAGCCGCAACGGGATCAGCGCGCTCTCGCCCATCAGCTTCTCGGTCACGACGAACGCGATCACGCCGACCGCACCGATCGCGTAGAGCAGGATCGCCCGGGTGCTGCCCCAGCCCCACTGCTGGCCCTGTTCTGCGATGATCAGTATCGGCACCAGGCCGACCACCAGGGTCAGCGCGCCCCACCAGTCGATCCGGTGGTTGCGGCCCTGGTGCGGGACGTTGAGCACCTTCGCCACCACGACGAGCGCGATCAGGCCGATCGGCACGTTCACCAGGAACACCCAGCGCCAGCCGGTCACGCCGAGGATCGAGTTCGCGCCGGCCAGCGCGCCGCCCACGATCGGGCCGAGCACGCTGCTGGTGCCGAACACCGCGACGAGATAGCCCTGGTACTTGGCCCGCTCCCTCGGCGGCACGATGTCGCCGATGATGGTGAACGCCAACGAGAACAGGCCGCCGGCGCCGAGACCCTGGAACGCGCGGAACGCGGCCAGTTCGTACATCGACGTGGCGAACGAACTCGCGGCCGAGCCGACGATGAAGATCGAGATCGCGGCAAGGTAGAACGGCTTGCGGCCGTAGATGTCGGACAGTTTGCCGAACAGCGGCGTGGTGATCGTGGAGGTGATCAGGTACGCCGTGGTGACCCACGCCTGGATGCTCAGGCCGTGCAGGTCGTTCGCGATCCGCGGCATCGCGGTACCGACGATGGTCTGGTCGAGTGCGGCCAGGAACATGCCGCTCATCAGGCCCGCGAGGATGGTCATGATCTGACGGTGGGTGAGGCCGCCGGCCGCCGTGCGCGCCGGCGCCTGTGTCGCCGGTGGCGCGTCGACGGTGTCACTGGTGGTCATCGGGTTCCCCCCTTAGCTAGCAGCGGCGCGGTGGCGCCGGTGTTCGGTGCGTCGTGCTTCAGGTCGTACGTCTCGAAGTCCTTGGTCAGCCGCTCAAGTAGCGCGGCGGCCGCCCGCAGGTCGTCCGATGTCCAGTTGCGCAGGATGTTCGCCATGTGGTCCGTTCTGGCCCGGTGCTGCTGGTCGAAGCGGGCCTGCCCGGCCGGTGTCGCGGCCAGCAGGCAGGCTCGGCCGTCGGCCGGATCGGCCTGCCGTTCGACCATGCCGTGCCGGACCAGCGCGCCGACCTGACGGCTCACCGTCGACGTGTCCGCGTGGACGGTCTCGGCGAGCGCCGTCGTCCGCTGCGGACCCTCGGTGACGAGCACGGCGAGCAGGAAATAAGCCGCCTGCTCGATCCCGTCCTTCTGTTGGGCGGACCACTTCGCGCTGGCGCGCTTGGTCATCCGGAAGAACCGCAGCATCTGGTTGACGACCGCTTCGGCGTCCTGCCGTTGATCGTCGCCGCTGTGGGGCGCCGATGTCGACTCAGTTTCTGCCATCGTCCGCTCCCTCCGTTGGTTTCCGCATACAAGTAGTTGCTCGGTACAAGCATCTACCTCGACGGGAAATTCCGCAACGCGGTTCCGTGCGGTTCCGGTGTGACGCTCGACATGCGCGAACCGGAATTCCACCGTTCGTAGGAGCCGCTGGCACCGTTCGTAGGTGGCCGGACGCGGTGAGTGTTCGTAGGGTTGGCCGGTCACTACTCACCTACGGAGGCCTCGTGCGTACGACCGTGTCCAGAACCACTCACGCGCCGGGCCGCCGATGGGCTCGCGCCGCCCTGCTGCTCGGGGCGATCGCCGCCCTCGCCCTGGCGGGCCTCACCGTGCCCACGGCGACCGCGGCCACCAAGCCGATGGTCGTCCAGCCGCACTTCGCCGCCGCGGCGCACCAGGTGGGTGCCGTGCCGAGCATCGCGGGCCGGGTCGCCGCGATCGACGCCGTCACCCCGACCCTGCCGTCGGTGACCACGGCGTACGGCGTGCAGGCGCTGTGGGACAAGGGCATCACGGGCGCCGGCACCACGATCGCGGTCGTCGAGTCGTTCGGCGACCCGAACGCGGCCACCCTGCTCGACGCGTACAGCGCGAGGCACGGCCTGCCGCCCGCCCAGCTGTCCGTGATCAGCCCGGTCGGCGCGATCCCGATCTGCACC
>DATBCR010000099.1:0-4815 GCA_036270375.1 Pseudonocardiaceae bacterium
ACTGCAGCGCAGCGACCTGGCCCGGATCTTCAACCGGGTGCAGAAGCGGCCGCGGATCACCGAGTTCAACGACTTCGGCGGCCGGACCCCGTCCGACAAGCCACCGGTGAAGACCAGGGGCGAACTGGCGAAGGAACGCGGCGAGCCGTGGCCCCCCGCGGCTCCTACGCCGGCACCCGTCCCGTCTACGGTCTCCAGCGCCGGCACCACGAACGGTGCCGGTCCGCACGGCAACGGGCAGCCGTATGGCGCTGTCGGTGCACCCGGTTCGTCCAACGACGGTCCGCCGTACTACGGCGCGCCGCCCGGGTGGACCCCGGCCACCACACCGCAGGGCCAGTCGTGGGCCGCACCGTGGGACAGCCAGCCCTCCGGCGTGCAGGACGCGGTGCCCGGTAAATCCGTCGACACGGACGAACGGGACGCCACGCGCTGACGCGAACCCGCCACCCGGTCACCCGGCTGGCGGGTTCACCGCACGCGGCGCGGCCGGTCGCCTCGGCCGGCGCCTCCGGTGCCCCGGAGGCCTCGACGATCAGGCCGAGCGTCGTGACCGCGTGGCCGCTGGTGGCTCGTGAGTTCGCACTCACCGCGCTTGACCAGCGGTGGAGTCGGTCGGTTCGGCCAGTAGCCTGGTCATCGGAACCGCGCCCGATGCCGGGCAGGCATCCGGTGGAGGTGTGGATGTCCAGTACTACCAACGGAGTCGATCCGGCCCGGCAGGTCGCCGGCCGCCCGGTCTTCGACCACGCGCGGGCCGAGGCGGCCGTGCGCGAGTTGCTGCTCGCCTGCGGTGAGGACCCGGACCGGGACGGCCTGCGGGACACCCCGGCGCGGGTCGCCAGGGCCTATCGGGAGCTGTTCGCCGGCCTGTTCACCGACCCGGATTCGGTGCTGGCCAAGACTTTCGACGAGAGCCACGAGGAACTCGTGCTGGTCACGGACATCCCGATGTTCAGCTTCTGCGAGCACCACCTGCTGCCGTTCCACGGTGTGGCGCACGTCGGCTACATCCCGAACGAACTCGGGCGGGTGACCGGACTGTCGAAGCTGGCCCGGCTGGTCGACCTGTACGCCCGCCGGCCGCAGGTGCAGGAGCGGCTCACGTCCCAGGTGGCGGACGCGCTGGTCCGGCGGCTGGAACCGCGCGGCGTGATAGTCGTCATCGAGGCCGAACATCTGTGCATGGCGATGCGCGGCATCCGCAAACCGGGCTCCCGCACCACGACGTCGGCCGTGCGCGGCCTGCTGCGCGACTCCGCGTCGTCCCGTGCCGAAGCGCTCGACCTGATCAAGGCGCGGTTGCGGTGACCCCGGCTGGACCGTCCGGTCTGCCCCGTCCCGGCCGGTGTGTGGTGATGGGAGTGCTCAACGTCACACCCGATTCGTTTTCCGACGGTGGCCGGTACCTCGCGCTTGACGACGCGGTCGCGCACGGGATCGCCATGCACGTCCGGGGCGCCGACCTGATCGACGTCGGCGGCGAGTCGACGCGGCCGGGTGCCGAGCGCGTCGACCCGGCCATCGAGTCCGCTCGGGTGGTGCCGGTGATCCGGGCGTTGTCGGCGGCCGGGGTGCCGGTCAGCGTGGACACCACGCGGGCGCGGGTCGCGGAGGACGCGCTGGCCGCGGGCGCGCGCGTCGTGAACGACGTCTCCGGCGGCCTCGCCGACCCGGACATGGCGAAAGTCGTTGTGGGCCACGGGGTTCCGTGGATCCTGATGCACTGGCGCGGCCAGAGCCGGGACATGGACAAGCTGGCGACCTACCACGACGTCGTCGCGGAGGTGCGGACCGAACTGTGCGCACGGGTGGACGCCGCGCTGGCCGCCGGTGCCGACCCGAACTCCCTCGTGCTCGACCCTGGCCTCGGTTTCGCGAAACGTGCCGAGCACGACTGGGCGCTGCTGCACAGCCTCCCCGCCCTGCTCGAACTCGGCTTCCCACTGCTGATCGGCGCGTCCCGCAAACGTTTCCTCGGCCGTCTGCTCGCCGACGCGGACGGCCGCCCCCGCCTGCCGGACGGCCGCGAGGACGCCACCGCCGCCGTGTCCGCGCTCGCCGCGGCCGCCGGTGCGTGGGGGGTTCGAGTACACGACGTCGGCCGGTCGTTGGACGCCGTCGCCGTGACGGCCGCGTGGCACGGGACCGCGGAACGGCCACGGCATGACTGACCGGATCACGCTCACCGGCCTGCGAGTGCACGGCCGGCACGGCGTGTTCGAGCACGAGAAACGCGACGGCCAGGACTTCCTGATCGACATCACGGTCTGGATCGACCTTGTCGATGCCGCCGCCACCGACGACCTGAAGAACACCTTGCACTACGGCGAACTGGCCGAACGGGCAGCGGCGATCGTGGCCGGCGAGCCACGCGACCTGATCGAGACCGTCGCCGCCGAGATCGCCGACGACGTGATGCGCGACGAGCGGGCGCACGCCGTCGAGGTCACCGTGCACAAGCCGTCCGCACCCATCCCGCTCACCTTCGCGGACGTGTCCGTGACCGCCCGCCGGTCCCGCCGAGGGGGGAGGGGAGCGCCATAACCGTCGCCGTACTTTCCTTGGGCGCCAACCTCGGTGATCGTTTGGCGAACCTACAGTCCGCGGTGACCGGCCTCGGCCGCACCGTCGTCGCGGTGTCCCCGGTGTACGAAACCAAGCCGTGGGGCGGGGTCGAGCAACCGGATTTCCTCAACGCCGTCGTGATCGCGGTCGAGGACGGGGTCGACGAATGGGGGTGGCTCGCGAAGGCCCAGCAACTGGAGAAAGCCGCCCACCGCGTCCGCGACATCCGTTGGGGCCCAAGGACATTGGACGTCGACGTCGTCACGGTGGACGGCGTGCTCTCCGATCACCCGGACCTGCTGCTGCCGCACCCCGGCACACCCACCAGAGCGACGGTGCTGGTGCCGTGGCTGGACATCGAGCCGGACGCCGTGCTTCCCGGCCACGGCCCGGTGGCCGATCTCCTGGCTGTATTGGACCCGGCCGACCTGGCGGGCGTACGGAGACGCGATGATCTGGTCCTGACGGTGGGAGGAGCGGCACGGTGAGACTCACCAGGGCGCGGGATCTGGTGCTGGCCGGCGTTGTCGTCGCCGTGCTGGCGAATCTGCTGCTGGTGTTCGCGTACGACGCCGTCCCGCCGCTGCCCGCGCTGGCCGGTGGGACCCTCGGCGTGCTCGCGGTGCTGGAACTGGGCTACACCGTGTCGCTGCGCCCCCGGCTGGCCAGGAAGCCGGGCACGCGGCGTGTGCCGCCACTGGTCGCGGTCCGGGTGGTTGCGTTGGCGAAGGCGTCGTCGATGCTCGGCGCGATCATGACCGGTGGCTGGCTCGGCGTGCTGGTGTACGTGCTGCCGAAGCGGTCCGAGGTCGTCGCGGCGGCCGGGGACACGACCAGTTCGGTGGTCGGACTCGTCAGCGCGGCCGCGTTGATCGCGTCGGCCCTCTGGTTGGAGTACAGCTGCCGCGCCCCCGATGACAGCGATCGACGTGACGATGAGACCGACCTGCACCGTTCGAGTTAGTGCGGGCGAATTTCGATCACCATTCGGCGCAGCGTTCGTGCTCACCTGGCCACGGACTGGTCTCAAGCCGATAACTGCCGGGTACGGTAATCGCCATGGCTGGCCGTGACACCGAGGACGGGGACGAGAACGGGGGACTTGGTTCCGGCCGGTTACTCATGGTGGCCGTCCTGGCGCTCGCTGTCGCGTCCACCGCTGTCCTCGTCCTCGCCGACAACACCACGTGGCTCCGCATGGGCGTGCTCGCTTCCCTGTGGGCCGCGTTGCTCGGGGTGTTCCTGGCCGCGAAGTTCCGCAAACAGGTCGGCGAGCGCGAGAACGAGGTCGCCGACCTGCAGTCGGTGTACGAGCTGGAACTGGAACGCGAGGTCGCGGCGCGACGCGAGTACGAGCTCGAGGTCGAGGCGGAAGCCCGCAAGCGGGTCGAGGAGGCCAGCCACGCCGACCTCGCCGAGCTGCGCACCGAACTGCGCGCACTGCGGGAGAGCCTCGAACGGCTGACCGGCGGCGAGGTGCTGGTCGAGCGGTTCGCACTGCGCGCCCAGTCGACCCGGATGCGCGCGCTGGCCGACGGTCAGACACGTGTGGTCGCGGCGGACAATCCCCGGCGCAGCATCTCCGCGAGCCAACCGGTGCCACGACAGGTCGACGCGGCAACCGAACTGATCGCACACGCGGCTACCCAATCGGCGCAGGCCGGTGGCCAGCGAGGGGCTACGCAGGCTGGTGGCCAGCGGGGGGCTGCGCAGTCGGTGCAGGCTGGCGGCCAGCAGGTCCGGCGTGAAGCGCCGCGCCGGGAAACCCAGCGGCCCGGCGGCTACCGCCCGGAGCCGAGCCGCCCGCAGACCCCACGGGACGGTGCCGTCGCCGACGAGCCCCGGCGGGAAGCGCCGGCCGTCGGTGTGCCGCCGCAGGCCCGCCCGAACTGGCCGGACCAGCGCCACCAGCAGACCCCGGCGCCAGGCCGGCGACCGGTGCCGGTGCGTGTGCAACAGGCGCAGGCCCGCCCGCCGCAGGCGAGAGCCGCGCAGCCAGCCGTCGTGCCGCAACCGCCGCCGTCCCAACAGAAGCCGCCACCACCGCCACCGCAACAGCAGGCGACCCGGGTGGCCGAGCCGGTCCGGCCGCCCGTGCACCGCGAACCGCCGCCGCCGCGCCCGCCGAGCCCGCCGCCCGACGTCGAGCGACACGCGGGCTGGCCGCCGCCGTCCCGGTCGGAGACGTCAAGACCGGACTTCGCACGCCCAGAACCCGCCGCCCATCACGCCGTCGACCGCACCCGG
>DATBCR010000100.1:0-2049 GCA_036270375.1 Pseudonocardiaceae bacterium
CCGGGATGAGCCAGGTGACCTCGCTGTCCACGAACGGGTCATCCGGCGTGGGACTTTCCATCCGCAGCCCCCACGGCTCGACCTGGCAGAAGGTCAACCGGACGCAGCTACCGGATGAGTAGCTGCGCTCCGAGGTGAACGTGTCGACTATGTCCACCAACTGGGGCGTTATAGCGGTTCCCACCGGGCCGAGGGTAGCGGTGCGTGTCCGGGTGGTGACGTCCGGGGTCGATTCGTTATGCGACGAGTTGCGTACGAATTGATATCGTTTTCACATCGGCAGGTCAAGACCGCCGATGGCGGTTGTCAGGCCGGCCGACGTGGTCTAACGGGTCCCGCGCCGCCGCCAACTCAAGCGGATGCCGAGGTCAGCCAGCCAGGCGGCCAGGTCGTACCCGTGCGCGGCGAGCTGGTCCACGGTCCGGTGCGTGGTGTCCAGCGCCTGCCGCGCGGTCCGCCGGTCGATCAGGCCCTCGCCCATCGCGGCGAGCAGCTCGTCGGTGTCGAGCACCTCTAGTTCGCGGCCGTTCCGCAGCACGATGTCCAGGTAGAGGTCGACCAGCTGCCAGCTGCGTTCCGCCGGCCGGATCAGCGCGACGTCGAGGTAGAAGTCCTCGTCCCGCTCGTGCCCGGGATGCCGGTACCAGTCGGTGATCTGCAGGCCGAGATCGGGCAGCAGCCACGACTCCCGGTAGGCCAGCGTCGGGTGGCCGACCACCGGGCGGGCCAGGTACAGGCCGAACGGTTCGACCCGGTACTCGTCGACGGCGCGCGGGAAGCCCTTGGGGTCGACGTTCGTCTTCGCCCGCAGGTCGAACGTCTCGATCTTCGGCGGATGGACGTCCACCACATCGGACGCGTCGCCCCGGCGAGCCGACGGGACCAGGTGCGAGCCGGCGGTCATGGCGCCATCCTGCCCGCCGCCGGCAACGATGCCGAGACTCTCGTTCGTGTGTCACCCATGTGAGTGGTGATCGGCGCGAACCCCGGCCAACTTTATGCTTTCGGCGGACCGAGTTGGCGCACGTCGAACTCTGTCGGTCCGCCGGCATATTCTCGATCCGTGGCCTTCGCGACCGAGCACCCCGTCATCGCACACTCCGAGTTCCGCCCCGTCGGTGAGATCCCGCGCGCCGACGGGACGTTCCGCATGGTCGCCGACTACCAGCCGGCCGGTGACCAGCCGCAGGCCGTCGCCGAGCTGGAGCGGCGGATCCAGGCCGGCGAGAAGGACGTCGTACTGCTCGGCGCCACCGGCACCGGTAAGTCGGCGACCACGGCGTGGCTGATCGAGAAGGTGCAGCGGCCGACGCTGGTGATGGTGCCGAACAAGACGCTGGCCGCCCAGCTCGCCAACGAGCTGCGCGAGTTCTTCCCGCACAACGCGGTCGAGTACTTCGTCAGCTACTACGACTACTACCAGCCCGAGGCGTACGTCCCGCAGACCGACACCTACATCGAGAAGGACTCGTCGGTCAACGACGACGTGGAACGCCTGCGCCACGCGGCCACCATGAGCCTGCTGTCCCGGCGGGACGTGATCGTGGTGTCCACCGTGTCCTGCATCTACGGCCTCGGCACGCCGCAGTCCTATCTCGACCGGTCCATCCCGCTCACCGTCGGCGGCACGACCGATCGGGACACACTGTTGCGCGCCCTCGTCGACGTCCAGTACACCCGCAACGACCTGGCGTTCTCCCGCGGCACGTTCCGGGTGCGCGGGGACACCGTCGAGATCATCCCGGCCTACGAGGAGCTGGCCGTGCGGGTGGAGATGTTCGGCGACCAGGTCGACCGGCTGTACTACCTGCACCCGCTGACCGGCGAGATCGTGCGCGAGGTGGACGAGCTGCGGATCTTCCCGGCCACCCACTACGTGGCCACGCCGGACCGGATGGAGAAGGCGATCGGCACCATCGAGTCCGAGCTCGGCGAGCGGCTGGCCACCCTTGAGGGCCAGGGCAAGCTGCTCGAGGCGCAGCGGCTACGCATGCGCACCAGCTACGACGTGGAGATGATGCGCCAGGTCGGGTTCTGCACCGGCATCGA
>DATBCR010000101.1:0-2252 GCA_036270375.1 Pseudonocardiaceae bacterium
GACCCGGCGACCGGTGCTGCGTTCGGCCCGGTGCCGCGCCCACTCGATCACTATGGGAATCAACGACACCACCACGATCAGCACCAGGATCAGGTCGATGTGGTTCTTGATGAAGCCGATCTGCCCGAGGAAGTAGCCGGCCACCAGCACACCGGACGCCCACACCACACCGCCGATGACACTCACGCTGAAGTAGCGGCCGCGTTCCATCCGGCCGACCCCGGCCACGGCCGTGATGAACGTGCGGATGATCGGCACGAACCGCGCGAGGAACAGCGCCCGGCCGCCGTACTTCTCGAAGAACTGGTGCGTCCGGTCCACGTACTCCCGCCGGAACAGCCGCGAATCGGGCTTGTTGAACAGTTTCGGCCCGACCGCCCAGCCGATCCCGTAGCCCACGACGTTGCCGAGTACGGCACACACGCTCATCACAAGGCACGCCAGCCACAGCGGGGTCTGCACCGCGCCACTTGCGATGAAAAGGCCGAGCGGGAAAAGCAGCGAATCGCCAGGCAGGAAGAACCCGATCAGCAGCCCACACTCGGCGAAGATGATGACCGCGACGATCGGCACCAGCGCGCCACCGAGCGACGTGAGCAGATAGTTCGGGTCGAGCCACTGCGGACCGAGGGCAACCGTGGTGGTGAGCGCGTGCGACATCACGGCGCCAACCGTACAGGTGTACCCGGAAGTGCCGTCCGAGAGCCGGTCGCCGACTCAGACGATGCTGATCAGCCCCACGACCGCACCCGCCGCCAGCCCGAGCAGCACCGCGAGCAACACGATCCACCACGCCGACATCGGCGCGGCCGCGGCCGGCAGCCGAGCGGTCCGCGGCGGGCCCGTGGGCAGGCTCGTGGGCTGGTTCATTGCCGGGCCCGCCGGTGGGATGCCGATGGTGTCCGAGGCGCGGCCGGAGAGCAGGTCATGCTGGGCGTCGGTGCCGGACAGCAGCTTGAGCAGCGGGTCCGGCTGACTGGCCGCCTCCAGCGGCGCCCGGACCGCCTGCGCACGCAGGGCCTCGGCGAGCAGGCGCTCCGGGTCGGGCTGTTCCATCACCCCACTGACGTTAGCCCAGTCAGCCGCATGCGGTGGATCCGGCGCTTCATCGGACCGCGTCGGTTCGGGCGAGGAACTCCAGTGTGCGGCCCCACATCAGTTCGGCCGCGTCCTCGTCGAACTCGTCCGGCAGGCTGCTGTCGGCGAACAGGTGGCCGTCGCCGGGGTACTCGAAGTACTCGACGGTGGCGCCCGCGCTGTGCAGTTCCCCGATGAAGCTCTGCACGCTGGACTCCTGCCGGAACTTGTCGTCCCGCGCGTAGTGCACCTGCGCCGGCACCGAAGCCGGCCACGCCGCCGGTTCGCCGGTGACCTGCTCGATCACCGCGAGCGGCAGCACGCCGTGCATCAACAGCGCGCCACGGGCCCCACGCCGGGCCGTGACCAGGTAGGCCGCGCCGCCCGCACCGTTGGAGAACCCGGCGTACACGAGATCGGGCCGCAGGTCTTCGACGGCGGCCGCGGTACGCCGGAGCAGTTCCGGATAGCTGCCGAAGGCCTGCACGAACTCGTTCGCCTCCTCGTAGCTGTCGAACACCGGCCCGCCGTACAGGTCGGGCACGTGCACCACATGACCGGCCGAGCGCAGCCGCTCCGCCCAGGACAGCACCGCCGGCCGTACCCCGAGCACCGAATGAAACAGCACCAGCTCACTCACGTGTCCCCCTAAGTCGCGTCACCAACAGGCTATCCGTAACAGCGACCACCGACAGTGAGCAAGCGCTTGTCCACAGCCCGTCCGGTTGTCCACAGCCAGCCAACAAAACCGGCGCTGCGGGCTTGACACCGATAGCCTGGAACAGGGCCGAATGCCCCCGGTGAGGGCGGGGGACTGTGTCCGTCGTGAGTCGTGGTCGGTCGATGCCCGTTATGTGGGGTTGGTCTGGTGCGGTGAGTTGTGGACCTATTCGACCCAGACGCCGTTGTGCATCACCTGGCTGGTGTGCAGGCCCTCGTCGAGCAGCACCAGGTCGGCAGCGGCGCCAGGTGTGACGGTGCCGATCCGGTCCTCTTGGCCCAGCAGCGCCGCTGGCCGGCCGGCGACCGCCTGTGCCGCGTCGACGATGCTCATGCCGCACGTCTGCACGAAGTTGCGTACCGCGGCGTCCAGGGTGAGCGTGCTGGCGGCCAGCGCACCACCGCCGTCCAGGGTCGGCACGCCGTCCCGCACGGTCACCCGTAGCGCCCCGACC
>DATBCR010000102.1:0-2013 GCA_036270375.1 Pseudonocardiaceae bacterium
GAACTTCGCGGTCGCCTCGACGGTCGCGGAGTCCGTCACCGTCTGCCTCTTCGACTCCGGCGGTGCGGAAACCAGGTTCGACCTCGGCGACTACGACGCCGGGGTGTGGCACGGCGTCGTTCCCGGCGTCGGGGCCGGCCAGGCCTACGGCTACCGGGTGACGGGACCGTTCGATCAGGAACGGGGCCTGCGCTGCAATCCGGCGAAGCTGCTACTTGACCCCTACGCCCGGGCCGTCGCCGGCGCTGTGACGTGGGATCCGGCACTGCTCGGTGACAACGACACCGACTCCGCGCCCTTCGAGCCCAGGTCCCTGATGACCGACCCGGCCGGCTACGACTGGGAGGGCGACACCCAGCCGCACCACCGGTCGGCGGACTCGGTGCTTTACGAGGTGCACGTCAAGGGCTTCACCGCCCGGCACCCGGATGTCCCGCCAGAACTCCGCGGAACCTACGCGGGGCTGGCGCACGACGCGTCGACGTCGTACCTGCGCGACCTCGGCGTCACCGCGGTGGAACTGCTGCCCGTGCACGAGCACGTGCCTGAAGGCTTCCTGACCGACCGGGGCCTCACCAACTACTGGGGCTACAACACCATCGGCTTCTTCGCGCCGCACCAGGGCTATGCCGCGACGAGAGCCGCGGGCGGCCAGGTCAACGAGTTCAGGGACATGGTCAAGGCGCTGCACCGGGCGGGCATCGAGGTGATACTCGACGTGGTGTACAACCACACCGCCGAGGGCAACGAGAACGGCCCGACGCTCAGCTTCCGCGGCCTGGACAACGGCATGTACTACCGGCTGGCGCCCGGTGACGCGAGCAGGTACTACGACACCACCGGCACCGGGAACTCGGTGGACGCGGGCAACCCGTACGCGCTGCGGCTCATCATGGACAGCCTCAGGTACTGGCTGTCGGAGATGCACGTGGACGGCTTCCGCTTCGACCTGGCGGCCACACTCGGCCGCGAGGGTGACAACCGCTTCGACCAGCTGTCCGCGTTTTTCGAGCTGGTCGCGCAGGACCCGGTGATCGGCCAGGCGAAGCTGATCGCCGAGCCGTGGGATGTCGGCCAGGCCGACAGCTACGACCTCGGGCGGTTCCCCGCGCAGTGGCATGAGTGGAACGGCAGGTACCGGGACGCCATGCGCGACTTCTGGCGCAGCAAGGACGTCGGCGTCGCCGAGTTCGCCACCCGGTTCGGCGGGTCATCAGACCTGTACGGCGCGGCTCGCCGCCGCCCGACCGCCTCGGTGAACCTGATCACCGTGCACGACGGCTTCACGCTGCGCGACCTGGTCTCCTACGACGACAAGCACAACGAGGCGAACGGCGAGGACAACAGGGACGGCACGGACGACAACCGGTCATGGAACTGCGGCGTGGAGGGCCCGAGCGATGACCCGGACGTCAACGCGCTGCGGGCCAGGCAGTCCCGCGCGATGCTGTCGACGCTGCTGCTGTCGTTCGGCCTGCCCTTGCTCCTCGGCGGCGACGAGATCGGCCGCACACAGCGCGGCAACAACAACGCCTACTGCCAGGACAACGAGATCTCCTGGTTCGACTGGGCGCACGCTGACGCCGAGCTGCTCGGCTACGTGAAGCGGCTGCTCACGGTGCGCCGAGAGCACCCGGTGTTCCGCCGCAAGCGGTTCCTCGCGGGCGCCGCGGCGGAGGAACTGCGCTGGTTCTGCGCCGCCGGCACCCCAATGAGCGGCGAGCAGTGGGCCGACCCCACCATGCACGCGATCGCGGTCTACCTGGACGGCACCGACGCGCCCGACGAGGCGGAGGACGGCACGCCGCTGCTCGACGACGACTTCCTCATCCTGGTCAACGCCTACTGGGAGCCGGTCACGTTCACGATCCCGCCGGTCCGCCAGGACGCGCAGACCTGGTTCGTGGAGCTAGACAGCTACGACTCCGCGGTCAGCGCGGCCCGGGAGTTTCCGCGGCATACAGGCGATGCCGTGGTCGCGCGTCCCCGCTCCGTCCAGGTACTGCGCGCACC
>DATBCR010000103.1:0-2952 GCA_036270375.1 Pseudonocardiaceae bacterium
ATCTTCGACACGGCCAGGCCGCGCACGCGCCATCCCGACGACACGGTCCTCGACCCGGTCTCACCGTCCGCACGGACAAGCGCGTAAGCGTGCTCACACGACACCACCGCCGCGATCCTCTGCGGGGTGCTTTCGCCTGACATGCAGGCTCCGTTAGGCGGAAACTAAGCGCTGCGCGCATCGAGCAGACGGCCCACCTGGTCCCGTCAGGTCGCGTTTCTAGTGCGCCCCGGTCACTGTAAGGCTCTGGTCGACTATTGCGGCGAACTTCAGCGAGAAAGTGCCGGATGGTTGACGGCGAAGCGAAAAATTTACACGGAATGTCCACCAGTCACCGTCGATTTGTAGGAGCATCTGGACATTCAGCTCGCCGTTGGATCGCGGGAAGAGAGGGCGGACCCGGGATTCAGGCATCGAATGGAGACCATATGCAACGTCCGAGACACCCCCGTCGACTGCTCCTGATCGGGTCACTCGCGGTCGGCATCGCCGCCGTGACCACGGCGCTCGCGACAGCACAGCCAGGTTCGGCTGCCACAACAGGACAACATCCGTTGCAAGGAGCGGCCGCGCGCCAGTCGGCGCAGCGCGGCTTCCTCAAAGCAGGCACGTCCGGCACGGCCAGCCCAGCCGTCAGTCAGACCACTCCGACGAACACCCACCAGGGTGATGACGGTGATCTCGCGGACACAATGGCCGCCTACAACGCGGAGCGCACCGCGCCGGCCGGGTACCTAACCGGGGACGCGATCGGCGCCGCCGCGCAGCAGGCCGCGCAGATCCCGTCGACGCCGGGCAAGTGGCAGCAGTTCACCACCCAGGCGTACAACGGCCAGCCGGCCAATTACACCGACCCGTTCTGGTCGAACGTCGGCGCCGGCTTCTCCGTCGTCGGTGGCCGGGTCACGGCGCTGGCGACCACTCCGGACGGTGCCTGGTTCGCGGGCGCGGCCGACGGCGGCGTGTGGCGCTCCTACGACCAGGGCGCGCACTGGACCGCGGTCACCGACGGCCTTCCCGACATGTCCACTGGCGCCCTCGCGGTCGATCCGGTAAACGGCTCGCTGTGGCTGGGCACCGGCGAGGCCAATGAGTCGCAGGACTCTTACCAGGGCGACGGCGTGTGGGTCAGTACCAACGACGGCAATTCCTGGACGAAGGTGGGCGGCCAGGCCGACCCGATCGGGCCGCGCACGATCTTCCGCATCGCCTTCGACTCGTCCGGCGACGCGTACGTGGCCACGAACAACGGCTTGTTCCGCTGGGACGCGTCTCAGCGTCAGTGGTCTGAGGTTCTCGCCCCGGCCGGCGCCACCGATTTTCCGCCCTACGACCAGCAGGTGACCGACGTCGCGGTTGTCCCGGGGACGGGCGGCAAGGACGTCATCACCGCGATCGGCTGGCACGGGCCTGGCAACACGGCCTACGACGGCTTCTACGAGTCGACTAACTACGGAAAGTCATTCAGCGAGGTCACGCCGACTGGAGACATCGTCGCCTCCGACATCGGCCGCACCACCTTTGCCTACTCGGCGGACGGCAGCAAGCTGTACGCGGTCGTCCAGTCGCAAGCCAAGGAGGCGGCCGGCGGCGAGTCCGTGCTCCAGGGCATTTTCGTCGCATCGGGAACGGGTTCAAGCCCCGCCAGCGTGACCGGACCGTGGACCAAGATCGGCGACGAGGCCAAGCTCGCCGCCTCCGGTTCGGCCCTGGGGGTCGGCTCCGGCTACGGCGTCGGCGTCCAGGCCTGGTATAACCAGGACCTCGCGGTCGACCCGACTAACCCAAGCCATGTATACGCCGGTCTTGAGGAAGTCTTCGATTCCACCAACGCCGGCCAGACGTGGGTGACGGCCAGCCCGTATTGGAACTACCCGTTCGCCTGCGACACGACGAACACCTGCCCGAACACCACGCACCCCGACCAGCACGCCATGATGATCACCGACGGCAAGATCGTCATCGGCAACGACGGCGGGGTGTACAGCCGGCCGCTGACCGACGGCGCCGAGGACGGCAACTGGACCGACCTCAACGCCACGCTGCACAACCTGCAGTTCTACGACGCCCGGGCCGGGCAGCTGCGCGACCGGACCACTCAGGTGGTCGGCGGACTGCAGGACAACGGCACGATGGTGGACGACACCGCGTTCGCCCAGTCGGCCGAGGCGTCCGGCGGTGACGGCTTCGACGTGATCGTCGATCCGGCCAACGCCAACAAGTGGGTCGGCGAGTACACCTACGGCGCGCTGTACACCACCACTGACGGCGGCCACTCGTTCGGCGACCACGCCAGCTTCACCTGCATCGGCCAGGAGACGGTCAGCCAGACGCCGAACGCGAACTGCGACCCGAATCCAAGGTTCGTCATGCCGCTCGTCCCTGACCAGCAGAACGCCAACACCTGGATCGGCGGCGGCGAGGACGTGTGGGTCTCCACCGTCGGCTGGAACACGACCTGCACCACCGAGGCGACCTGCGACTGGACGCCGGTCTACGACACCGGCAAGGGCAACTCGGTCACGGCGCTGTCGTCCACCGGCAACTGCAAGGTCATCTACGCCGCGTGGGTCGCCAACGGCGGCAACCCCGGCCCGACATTCGCCTCGGGCATCGCCACCAACTACGGCGGCACCTGGCACCAGGTGAGCACGGCCGGCCTGCCGGACCGGTACATCGCCGGCGTCACCGTTGACCAGGCCGACCCGGCCCACGTCTATGCGGTATTCAACGGGTACTCCCGGCGGTTCATCCCCGGCGGGGGCACCGGCCACGTCTTCGAGACGTGGAACGGCGGCCAGACGTGGACCGACATCTCCGGCAACCTGCCGGACGTCGCCTCCGACGCCCTGGTGCTCGCCCACGGCCAACTGGCGCTGGCGACCGACGCCGGGGTGTACACCGCCGGCGCGTTCGCGGGCTCCCACACCACGTGGGGCCACCTTGGCTCCG
>DATBCR010000104.1:0-14399 GCA_036270375.1 Pseudonocardiaceae bacterium
ACAGGCGGTTGTTCTCCAGGTCGAGCACCGCCAGCGCGGTCAGAGTGCCGAGCCAGTCGGGTAGTTCGGTGAGCCAGTTGTCATCCAGGTACAGCTCTGTCAGACCCGTCAGTTCGGCTACTCGACCTGGTAATTCGGTGAGCCGCAAGCTGCTCAGGTCGAGGGTGTCCAGGCCGTTGCGGAGGGCATTGTCGATCCTGGCTTCGGCTTCGTCATGGCGCACGCGGTTCATCTTGCCGGGGTCGCGGGGTGCTCGGGGCGAGAATGAATGCTTCCACCGCGTCGCGTACTCGGGCGGCCGCTTTGCCGTCGCCGTACGGATTGTCGTCCGGGGGCCAGGTCGGGCGACTGGCCAGTAGGCGGGTTGCCTGTTGGGCTATTCGGTGTGGGTTGGTGCCGACCAGCCAGGCCCGCCCCGCGTCTACCGCTTCTCGGCGTTCCGTGGTGTCTCTCAGGATCAGTACCGGGACGCCGAATGTGGGTGCTTCTTCTTGTAGGCCGCCGGAATCGGTCAGTACCAGGGCGCTTCTGCTCAGTATTCGGATCAGGTCGGGGTAGGTCAGTGGGTCGGTGATCAGGACGCGGTTGCGCAGTGCCGCGGCCACCTGGGCGCGGACCGTCGGATTGGGATGGGCCGGCAACAGCACCAGCACGTCGGGATGGTGTTCGACGATTCGGCGCACCGCCGCGAGGATGCGGTCCAGTGGTGCGCCCCAGGATTCCCTGCGGTGCACGGTGACAAGCACCAGTCGGCGGTGGTCGGCTTCTGCGGCTGTCACGTTCGGGTCGGCGGCCGGGCGGTTCAGGTCGGCCATGTGGCGTGCCGCGTCGACGACCGTGTTGCCGGTGACCACGATTTCGGGGCGTGGCAACGCTTCCACTCGCAGCGCATCGGCGGCGGACTGGGTCGGTGCCAGGTGCAGGGAGGCGATTCTGGACACCAGCTGCCGGTTGCCCTCCTCGGGGAACGGCGCGGTCAGGTCGCCGGTGCGCAGGCCGGCTTCCAGGTGTACCACCGGGATCGACCGCCAGAACGCCGCAAGCGCGCCCGCCAGTGTTGTCGACGTGTCCCCCTGGACCACGACGGCCGCCGGGGCCGTGCGGACCAGCACTTCGTCGAGTGCCGGCAGCAGTCCGGCGAGCAACTCCGGCTGGCTGCCGGTGACTCTGCGAACCGCGAGCCATTCGTCTGGACGCAGTCCGAACGGCAGCAGCGCCTGTTCGACCACGTCGCGATGTTGTCCACTGTGGATGATCACCGGCCGGATCCCGGTCTGGGCCGTCCGTTCCGCGATGGCCAGTGCGACCGGTGCGATCTTGATCGCCTCTGGGCGGGTGCCGGCCAGCAGCAGCACGTCCATGCCCGTGAGTGTCGCGGCGGGACGTGGCCTGCCGCAACACCCACGGGATGAACTTGCCGGTGACGAACTAGCCACCGCGGACGGCGGAGTCGGCCAACCGGTTGCGGCGTCGCCGGGCGGCGAACACCGCGAGGACACCGGTGGTCAGCAGGACCGCGCCGAACACGATCCAGCCGGTCACACTGGCGCCGGTGAACGCGAGCGAACCGGCGCCGATCGCACCGCCGGCGCCGGGCACCCTGTACATGCGCTCCCCCGCCCGGTCAGGCCGCGGTCGCGGCGCTGGTCCGACGGCGACGGACGACACCGACACCGACACCGAGCGGCACGGCGATCGCGCCGAGCAGTCCGATGCCGATCCACAGCCCCGCACCCGACGCGACCGGCATGGGCAGCCCAGCCGGACCGCACGTGGCCGACGAGATGATCACGTCACCGGAGCCGATGGCGCCGACCCCACTGCCGCCGAGCAGGTGCAGGTGGATGGCATTGACGGTGAGGCTGCCATCCCCATTGTGGATCTGCTCGTTGAGAATCAGGGTGGCCACGTTGCCGACCCCCGGGACCGTGACGGCGACCGTCGAGTTGGGCGCCGGGGTGACGGCCAGGGTGCCGAGCGCGCCGAACTTGGCGTCGGTGAGGGTCGTGGTGCCGTCCTCGCCGGACTGGGTCGCGGTGCACTTGGCGTCGATGAGCTTGGCGCGGACCGTGCCGAGCGCGACGAGCAGCGGCAGGCCGACGTAGGCCGTGCTCGCCTCCGCCGTGACCGCGCCGGTATTCGGGTCCTTGTCGGCCGACGTGTTGATCACGCCCGCCGTCACGATGCCGGGCACGGTGGCCGACGCGAGCGAGTTGCTGGTCGGGCCGGACGTGCTGGCCGCGGCCAGTGGGCCGACGTGGACGACGTTCGCGCCCAGCAGTGCGACGTCGACCTTGACGCCGTACGCGGAGCCGTCACCCGGCGCCGCCGATGCCGGCACGACACCGGCCAGCAGCGCCGCGACGGCGACTAACGCCAGCACACCGCCACGACGCACGATACGAAAACGCATCTATTCCTCCGAATCGGATCCCGCGTGGCACGGTCGGCCAGCGGGGTCGCCAGCACGGCCGTGGTTCGCACCGCGGGAGTGAACACGTGCTTGCCGGACCGTTTATGGACACTCCAGGACGGAGGGTCAATAGCGATCACCCAGCCGTGTGCGGCGGCCACTCGAACCGGTCGACTTGACCTACTTTTGGTCGATGCCTTCGCGTACAGCCTGTTCGAGTCACACTCGATCGGGTAGTCAAGCTGCAAGATCCACCAGCCGATCGGTTGAGGGTATGGACCGGTCCCGAATTCCCCCGGAAGGACTACGTTGAGCGATGTCGAGGTGCACCAACCGTCGGTGCTCCCCCACCGGCTGCTGATCGCCCTGCTCCTCGCCGTCGCGATCGGTCTCGTGTTCGGCCACCTCGCGTACCAGACGGCCGAGGTCAGCCTTGCCGGCGTGCTGCTGCACCTGTGCACGTCGTCGGGCGTGTACGTCGCGGCCGGACAGCAGACCGTCTACTTCGGGCTTGGATCGGACCATCCGCTCGGTCTGACCATGACACCCGAATGCACGTCGGCATTTCTGCTGGTCCCGCTGATCGTGGTCGGCGCACTGCTGATCGGGTTGCGGCCACCGATCGCCCGGCGGGTGCTGTACTCGCTCGGTGTCGCGGCGGTGGTTCTCGTTGTGGTCAACCAGTTGCGCGTTCTCACCATGGCCGGGCTGGTCAGCTGGCTCGGCACGAGCAACGGCTATTACTGGGGCCACACCATGATCGGCTCGGTCGTCAGCGTGTTCGGCGGCGCGATCGCCCTTGTGCTGTTCGTGTGGCTGTCCACCAAGCGGGGCCGCGCGGGATGAACGACGGCTCGATCACCGTTCTGCTCGGGTTCACGCAGGCGATCGCGCTGACCATGAGCGTCGCGTTCCTGGTGTACGTCTACGTGATCATCGTGCCGTACCTGCGGCACACGCCGTCGCCGCCAGGGGACGCGCGGGAGTTCGACTGGCATTTCCTGGTGCCGTGCCGGGACGAGGAGGCCGTGATCGGCGGCACGGTGCGCTACCTGCGGGACACGTTCCCGCACGCGCACGTCTGGGTGATCGACGACGACTCGGACGACCGGACCGCCGAGGTGGTCGGCAAGTTACGCGGCCACAGCTACCTCCACCTGGTGCGACGCCGCCGGCCGGCCGCACGCACCGGCAAGGGCGACGCGCTCAACGCGGCCTACCGGGAGCTGAAACAGTGGGTGGGCCGGCATTCCGACGCGCACCGGCAGATCGTGGTCGTCGTGGACGCGGACGGCCGACCGGCGGCGGGCTGTCTTGACGTGTGTTCCGGCGCGCACCTGTTCGGCGACAACAGGATCGGCGCCGTGCAGATCGACGTGCGGATGGGCAACCGGGGCACCGCGCCGCCGCACGCGACCGGCTGGCGGCGCCGGCTTGGCCGGGCGATGGTGCGCATGCAGGACCTGGAGTTCCGCACGGCGATCGCGGCGATCCAGAAGTCCCGCGGCTACACCGGAACCATCTCGATGGGCGGCAACGGCCAGTTCGCCCGACTGTCCGCTTTGGACTCGATCGCCGGCGAGCGCGGCGCACCCTGGCGCGGCTCGCTACTCGAGGACTTCGAACTGGGCGTGCACCTGCTCACGGCGGGGTGGCGCACCGGTTTCACCATGGACACGCACGTTGACCAGGAAGGTCTTTACAGCTTGCGGCGGTTCCTGGTGCAGCGGACGCGGTGGGGCCAGGGGACGATGCAGTGCGCGCGGTATGTGCGGCAGATCTGGGATTCCCGGCATTTGAGCACGCTCGGCGCGGCGGAGATGCTGTACTACCTTGCGCAGCCGTGGCTGCAGCTGGTCGGCACGGTGGTATACCCGATTCCGTTGATTCTGTTGGCCGGTCGGACGATCGCGGATCCGGGGTGGGTGTGGCACTGGTTCACGGGTGGGGCATGGGTCCTGTTCGCGGTGTACGGATCGTTCGGTGTGCTGCCGTTCCTGATCTGGGGCCCGATCTACTGGTGGAAATGCGAACGCAAGGGCGGTTTCCTGCGGGCGGTAGCGTACGGGGCGTGCTACGCGCTGTACATCTACACGTTCTACGTCACGTCGTGGCGGGCGGTGATCCGGCTGGCCAGGCGCCGCAACGGCTGGGCGAAGACCCGGCGCAACACCGAACTGCAGGACGGCGTCATCGCCTTGGATCATTGATGTTGCAGGGAGATCACCATGACGGTGAACAGTTGGCGGGCCGGAGACTTCATACCATTGCCAGGGCGGCCTCGATTCCTGCCGTGGCAACAGATACTCGCTCATCGGGCGCTGCCTTGTCTCGCCAACGACCTGCGAGACTTGAATCCTGCCGAGACCACCGACGATATGGACGATCCGTGGGAGGCAACTCAGCGGTGACCGCACCCGCAAACACCAGCGTGCTCACCCCGGGTCCCGTCAATCCATGGGTGAGCCGAAGGACAGTTCGCTCGGTGTGCGGATCTTGACGCCGGCCATGGCCAGTTCGGACTCGACGGCGGCGGAGATCTCGGCGGCCGGGCGGCCGTCCGGATAGGTCGCGTGGGCGCCTCGCACCACGACCACGCGGGCGGTCCTCGTCAACGCACCTAACGCGGTCGAGCGGAGGCAGTACTCGCTCTGCATTCCCACCACGACCACCCGCGCGCCCCGCGGTACCAGGTCCGCCAAGCCGGTGCCGGCGAACGCATCCGCCTCCGTCTTGTCGACGACGTGTTCGCCGGTGGCGACCGGGTAGGCCAGTTCCCAGCCGTCGGTGCCGGGTTCGTCCGGCTCGCCTGGGCCGCCGGTGTTCCTGATGTGGACCACGCGGGCACCCGACGAGCGGGCATGGTCCAGCACCTCACCGATCACCCTGCCGACCGGGTCGGCGTCCGGGACCGGCTCCGGTGGCCGGAGCATGTTGCGTTGGGTGTCCACCATCAGCAGCACAGACGTCATAGGGGCACGTTAACGGCCGACCCCGACAATCCGGCTACCTTGGCGCCAATGATCGATGAAACCGCCCGCAAGGACGCGCACGCGCACCTCGCCCGGCTGGACGACGTGGCGCCCGGCCTCGTCGCCGGCCTGCACGTGATCGGCTCCGCGATGCTCGACGACTACCACCCCGACGTATCCGACCTCGACCTGATCGCCGAAGTCGCACATCCGCTCAACCCAACCGAACTGGCCACCGTCGCCACGGCGCACCAGGGCGACGGGCTGCGCGTGGAGACCGTCTACGTCACGGCCGGCGGCCTGGCCGGGGCCGGCGAGATCGAGCCGTCGCCGTGGGTGCGGAACGGCGAGGCGCACCAGGACGGTTCGCATGACCTGCACGGCGTCACCCGGCTCCAGCTCGCCCGCTACAGCAGCACACTTCGCGGCGACCGGCCACGACTGCCCGTCGACGTGCCGGCGGCCAAGGAGTACTGCCGGGGCAACCTGGTCAGCTACTGGCTGCCCCTGCTCGACCTCAGCGAACGCATCCTGGCCGAGCGGGCGCCGCGCGCCGAGGGCGTGATCTGGCTCGGGCTCGGACCGGCGCGGCTGTGGCACACCATCCGAACCGGCGAGATCGTCAGCAAGAGCCGGGCCGGTGCGCTGGCCGCCGTCGAATGGCCGGACCTGGCCGACCCGCTGCACGACATCATCGCCGCGCGCGCCGGTCGCCAAAGAGAACTGACCACACGGCACGGACACGCAGCAGTGGAACTCGGCCGGCGCATCCTCGTGACGGCGCGCGAGTCCTGACGGTCCCGCCCGGTACGGTCATCGGGTGCCCGCCCCCACCGTCGTGCCCGATGTGACCACCCTGCTGCATGCCGCCGTCGCCTCGGTCGGTGGCGCGGAACGGCCCGGTCAGGTGGACATGGCCGAGGCGGTCGCGCGCAGCATCCGGACCGGTGAACACCTCGCGGTGCAGGCCGGCACCGGCACCGGCAAGTCCTTGGCGTACCTGGTGCCGGCGATCCGGCACGCGGTCGCCGAGGAGGCCACCGTCGTGGTGTCCACGGCCACCATCGCGTTGCAGCGACAGCTCGTCGACCGCGATCTGCCGCGGCTCGCGAAGGCCCTTGCGCCGCTGCTCGGACGGGAGCCGACGTTCGCGATCCTCAAGGGCCGCCGCAACTACCTGTGCATGCACCGGATCCACAACGGCGCACCGGAGGAACCCGAGGAGGCGGCGCTGTTCGACCCGTTCGCCGCGTCCACCATCGGGCGGCAGGTGAAGCGGCTGCACGAATGGTCGAGCGAGACCGAGACCGGCGACCGGGACGAGCTGGTGCCGGGTGTCGGCGAGCAGGCGTGGCGGCAGGTTTCGGTCAGTGGGCGGGAATGTCTCGGCGTGGCGCGCTGCCCGATCGGTACGGACTGCTTCGCCGAGCGGGCGCGGGCGGACGCCGGCCGGGCCGACGTCGTCGTCACCAACCACGCGATGCTGGCCATCAATGCCCTTGAGGGCTACCAGGTGTTGCCGGAACACGACGTGGTGGTCGTGGACGAGGCGCACGATCTCGTCGACCGGGTCACGTCGGCGGCCACCGCGGAGATCAGCGGTGCCGGTGTCACGGCGGCGGCCCGGCGCACGGGCCGGCTGATCGACCAGGACATCGCGGACCGGTTGGCCGAGGCCGGTGACGGCCTGACCCTGATGCTGACGGAGCTGCCGCCCGGCCGGATGGACGACCTGCCGGACGCGCTGCGCAACACGCTGCGCGCGGTGCGGGACGCGGCCCGTGCGTGCATCGTCGCGCTCGGCCCGGAACGGTCGGCGCAGCGGGAGAACGTGGCCGACGCGACAGCGCACAAGCTGGCACGGGCCATGCTCGACGACACGCACGACACGTCCGACCGGCTGCTGGACGCGTTCGACGATGACGAGGCGCACCAACGGGATGTGGTGTGGGTGTCCGGCGACACGGACCGCCCGGCCGCGCTGCGGGTCGCGCCGCTCGGGGTCGGCGGGCTGCTGCGCGAGCGGCTGTTCGGCATGCACACCACCGTTCTCACGTCCGCGACGCTCACCCTCGGCGGCACCTTCGACACGCTCGCCCGGCAGTGGGGCCTGCCGCTGTCGCCGGCCGCCACGCGCAAGGCGGACGGGACGGCGACGGACAAGGAACCGCCTTCGGACGCCGATGATGGTCCTAAGTGGACCGGCCTGGACGTCGGATCGCCGTTCGAGCACGAGCGCAGCGGGATCCTGTATGTGGCGAAACACCTGCCGGCGCCGGGGCGGGACGGGCTCACGGACGCCTGCCTGACCGAGTTGCGGGAACTGGTCGAGGCGGCCGGTGGGCGGACGCTCGGGTTGTTCTCATCGATGCGCGCGGCGAAGCAGGCAAGTGAGGCGCTGCGGGCACAGGTCGATCATCCGATTCTGTGCCAGGGTGATGACGCGACCGCTCTGCTGGTGACCCGGTTCGCCGAAGATCCACGGACCTGCCTGTTCGGTACGTTGTCGTTGTGGCAGGGGGTGGACGTGCCCGGCCCGTCGCTGCAACTCGTTGTGGTGGACCGGATTCCGTTCCCCCGGCCGGACGATCCGCTGGCGTCGGCGCGGCAGCGGGCCGTCGCGGCCCGCGGTGGCAACGGTTTCCTCACCGTGGCGGCCACGCACGCGTCGCTGCTGCTGGCACAGGGGGCCGGGCGGCTGCTGCGGTCGATGGGCGACAAGGGTGTCGTCGCGATCCTGGACTCCCGGTTGGCCACCGCGCGGTACGGCGGGTTCGTGCGCGCGTCGCTGCCGCCGTTCTGGTCCACGACGGACCCCGATGTGGCACGCGGTGCGCTACGTCGGCTGGACCAGGCCGCGCCGGTGCCGTCGAACTGATCCACCCGATCGGGTAGCACACCATGGTCTGACTTATCGGGTGAAACGGACGGTCGGCTGTTAGCGTCGACTGATGGCCGCACCGATGACGGAATACCCGACGAACGCCGAATTCCTGCCGGAACTGGAAATCCGGATGCCGGCGCGGCAGCGCAGGGTCACCGTGCTGCTGCGCGCGATCCTGTTGATACCACAGGCAATCGCGCTGTCGGTGCTGTCCATCGTGGCGTCCGTCGTGATGTTCCTCGGCTGGTTCGGCGCGTTGTTCTTGGGACGTCTGCCGTACTGGGCGGCCACGTTTCTCGGCGGTTATCTCGGCTACTACACGCGGGTCTACGCGTATTCCTTCCTGCTGGTGGACACGTATCCACCGTTCCGCTGGCAGCCGGGCGACTATCCGGTCGCGATCCGGATCGAGCCCGGCCGGCTGAATCGGCTCGCGGTGTTCTTCCGGTTCGTTCTCGTCATCCCGGCGGCCATCGTGGTTGACGTGCTGACCGCGGGATGGGCTGTGCTGGCGTTCTTCCTGTGGGTGATCGTGCTGGTGCTCGGCCGCACACCGATGCCGATTTTCGGTGCGTCGGCGGCGGTGTTGCGGTATCTGTTCCGCACGCAGGCTTATCTGATGCTGCTGACGTCGTCGTATCCGAAGCGGGTGTTCGGCGACGAGCCGAGCGGGGTCGAGTCCGGTGTGGACACCCGGCCGCTCGTGTTGTCAAGCGGGGCACGGACTCTGCTGGTCGTGGTCATCATCCTGGGTGTGCTCGGCAGCGTAACGAGCGGGGTCGAGTCACGGAACCTGCAGTCCGGTTCGACGCCGTCCGCTCAGACCGGCCACTGAGCGAGCACGGTGACGGTGCCCGGTGCCACCTCGGTGAAGCCGGCGTCCCGCACGGTCACGACGCCGCGCCGCCGCCATGCCGCCCACGGCTCGTCGCCGGGGTGCAGTCCGGCCCACTGTGCCGGGGACGCGGTGCGGACCGAGACCCGGCATTCCCCTGTCGCCCAGTCGGCCAGTTCGGTGTCCCGACCGCTGCCGGCGAGCAGTGCGGCCAGGAGCATGGTGCCGTGGCCGACCTGGGCAGCCGCCTTGCCGACGGTCATCGTGACAGCCGGGTTGAGCCACAGCACGGGGACGTTCGGCGCGGGTGGTCCCGGGTTGTCCGGTGGCAGGTCGCTGCCGGTGATCTGTAGGCGGCTCACGACTTTCGGTGCTTCGCCGACCCGGCCGGGCACCAGCGCCCGGACTTCGGCGTCGCCGACCGTGATCGTGCGGCCCGGCTGGTCGGCCACCGCGAGCCAGTGCGCACCGCGGGCTCGCCGGGCCACCTTGCGGATGTGCGCGTCGGTCCAGGCCACCAGGTCGTCGTGCCACGGGCCGCCGGGCTCGGCAAGCGGATCCAGGCAGACCGCGACGGCGGCCGCCGCGGCTGCCTCCAGCAGTGCGGTTCTGGAAGGCGGCTGGTCGCGTTCGATCCGCAGGATCACCGGCATGGCACGGACATCGGCGGGATCGTCGACGGCCTCGATGGCGGTTTCCTCGGCCGGCAGGGCCAGCCAGCTCGCGTAGCGGGCGGTCAGGGCCGACAGCACACCCGTCATGGCCGGGACGGCTCCAGCCCGTCGGCCGCGTCCGCCGCCTCGACCTCGGCCCTGGTGACACCGAGCATGAACAGCACGGCGTCCAGGAACGGGTGCGACAGCGCGGTGTCCGCGACCTCGCGCAGCGCGGGCTTGGCGTTGAAGGCGACACCGAGGCCGGCCGCGGACAGCATGTCGATGTCGTTGGCGCCGTCCCCGACCGCGACACACTGTGCCAGCGGAATGCCGGCCTGATCGGCGAACCGGCGCAGTGCCTCGGCCTTGCCGGCCCGATCCACGATCGGCCCGACGACGCGTCCGGTCAGCCGGCCGTCGACCACCTCGAGTTCGTTGGCCGCGACGAAGTCCAGGCCCAGCTCGGCGGCCAGGCCCTCGATGACCCGGGTGAAACCGCCGGACACCACGCCGCACTGGAAACCCAGCCGCTTCAGCGTGCGGACGGTGGTGCGGGCGCCGGGAGTCAGTTCGAGTGCGGCGGCCACGTCGGCCAGCACCGACTCGGACAGCCCGGCCAACGTGGCTGCCCGGCGGCGCAGGGACTCGGCGAAGTCCAGTTCGCCGCGCATGGCGGCCGCGGTGAGGTCGCGGACCTCGTCCTCGCGGCCGGCGTGCGCCGCGAGCATCTCGATCACCTCGCCCTGCACCAGCGTCGAGTCGACGTCGAACACCACCAGCCGCTTCGCCCGCCGCGCGAGACCGGCCCGTTCGACGGCGATGTCAAGGCCGACGCGAGCGGCCACCTCGGCCAGCGTCGAGCAGAGCTGCGTGTCGGACTCGACGGTGTCGTCGGCCACCGAGACCCGTAGTTCCAGGCCGGTCACTGGGTAGTCGGCGACCCGGCAGATCGCGTCGATGTTCACGCCGAGCGCGGCCAGTGTCCTTGCCACCTCGGTGAATCCGCGTGCCGTGATCGGCCGGCCGCGCACGACGACGACGTGTGACGAGCCCGACTGGCCCGCGCTGTGCGAGTCGGCGCCGATCTCGACGTCCACCTGCATCGCGACGCTCGCCATCGCCTGCTCGACGGCTTCCTGCAGGCCCTCCGGGTCGTCGTGCGCGTTCACCAGCACACCGAGCACCAGCCGGCCCCGGATCACGACCTGTTCGACGTCCAGCAGGTGCACTCCGTGTCTCGACAACACCGCGAACAACACGGACGACACGCCTGGTTTGTCCGGCCCGGTCACGGTGATCAGGATCGGGATGTCGTTCGGATCGGTGGTCATCGGCCCTTCCTCCTGGCAAGGGCGAGCCCCGGATGGCCAGGTGGCCGGCTCCGGGGCTCGCACAGGTCAACGACGGCGTGGCTGTGGCCTCACCCGCCGTGGTCGGCACCACCGGATCCGGCTCCGACGGTGGCCGCCGCACTGTGCCGGCGACCGACCTCGTTCTCCAGCCGCAGGCGTTCGACCATGTGCGGATAGTGCAGTTCGAATGCCGGCCGCTCGGACCGGATCCGGGGCAGTTCGGTGAAGTTGTGCCTCGGCGGCGGGCAGGACGTCGCCCACTCCAGGGAGTTGCCGTAGCCCCACGGGTCGTCAACTTCGACGACCTCGCCGTAACGATAGGACTTGAAGACGTTGTAGATGAAGGGCAGCACGGATGCGCCCAGAATGTAGGAACCGACGGTGGAGATCGTGTTCAGCGTGGTGAAACCGTCGCTCGCCAGATAGTCGGCATAACGGCGGGGCATGCCTTCCGCGCCGAGCCAGTGCTGCACGAGGAATGTGAGGTGGAATCCGAGGAACGTGGTCCAGAAGTGCAGTTTGCCCAACGGCTCGTTCATCATTCGGCCGGTCATCTTCGGGAACCAGAAATAGATGCCGGCGTAGGTGGCGAACACGATCGTGCCGAACAACACATAATGGAAGTGCGCGACCACGAAATAGGTGTCGGACACGTGGAAGTCGATGGCGGGCGCGGCGAGCAGCACACCGGTGAGGCCGCCGAACAGGAACGTGACGAGGAAGCCGACGCTGAACAGCATCGGAGTCTCGAACGTCAACTGGCCCTTCCACATGGTGCCGATCCAGTTGAAGAACTTCACGCCGGTCGGCACGGCGATCAGGAACGTCATGAACGAGAAGAACGGCAGCAGCACGGCGCCGGTCGCGTACATGTGGTGCGCCCACACGGTCACCGACAGCGCGGCGATGCTCAGCGTCGCGTAGACAAGGCCCTTGTAGCCGAACAACGGTTTTCGGGAGAACACCGGGAATATCTCGGACACGATGCCGAAGAACGGCAGCGCGACGATATAGACCTCTGGATGGCCGAAGAACCAGAACAGGTGCTGCCAGAGGATCACGCCGCCGTTGGCCGGGTCGAAGATGTGCGCGCCGAGGTGCCGGTCGGCGAGCAGGCCGAGCAGGGCGGCGGTCAGGATCGGGAACGCCAGCAGGATCAGCACGCTGGTGACCAGGATGTTCCACGTGAAGATCGGCATCCGGAACAGCGTCATACCGGGCGCCCGGAGGCAGATGACGGTGGTCGACATGTTGACGCCACCGAGGATCGTGCCAAGACCCGACACGACGAGGCCGGTGATCCACAGGTCACCGCCGACACCCGGCGAGTGGATCGCGTCGGAGAGCGGCGTGTAGGCGAACCAGCCGAAGTCGGCCGCGCCGCCCGGAGTGAGGAAGCCGGACAGCACGATCAGGCCACCGAACAAGTACAGCCAGTAGGAGAACGCGTTGAGGCGCGGGAACGCCACGTCCGGCGAGCCGATCTGCAGCGGCAGGATGTAGTTCGCGAATCCGAACAGGATCGGCGTCGCGTACAGCAGCAGCATGATCGTGCCGTGCATGGTGAACAGCTGGTTGTACTGCTCCTGGGAGAGGAACTGCAGTCCCGGCTGCGCCAGCTCGGTCCGCATCAGCAGGGCCATCACGCCACCGATGAGGAAGAACGCGAACGACGTCGTCAGGTACATGATCCCGAGCATCTTCGGGTCCGTCGTGCGGAACATCCGCAGCAGGTACGTCCCCTTGACCGATGTCCGCGCCGGATAGGGGCGGGTGGCGATCGGCTTGGGAGCCACGGCCGTCACAGTGCCTCCTGCACTCACCTGGTTTCTGTCGGCTCCGGCCGTCCCTATCGGGTGGCGAAGCTTGCTCCGGATGGTAGACCGCAGGCACCGGGCCGGCCGCGCAGGGCCGTGATCCAGGCCGGCTCGGCGGTGTCGGTGACGGACCGGGGTGACGTGCGTCACCAGCGTCAATGACAGGATGGAGGACAATGCAACGCCCGAGGAGCCCCGTCCTAGGCTTTGCCCGGGTCCCATGACAAACCTAAGGGTGTGTCGGCCCGGCCGCCGCCCCGAACCCGTGCTCGACGACCCCGCCACTCCGCCCGAACGTAGGCCGACAGGGAGAACAGACGTGCGTACAACCGCCATCCGTGGCACGGCGGCCGCCGTGCTGCTCAGTGCCACCGTGCTCGGCCTCGCCGGTTGCGTGAACGCGGAACAGGCAGCGGCACCGGGCGCCGGGTCGGGCCAGTCCTACGGTCAGGCGCCGGCCACGACCCAGCCGGCGGCCGTGGCCCCGGCGCAGGCGGCCGCAACCCACAACGCGGCTGACGTGACGTTCCTCGACCAGGGGGTCCGGCTACGGCAGCAGACGGTGACGATCGCGAACCTTGCGGGCAAGAGCAGCACGAACACGCAGGTCCGGGCGCTGGCCACGCAGTTGGTCGGGGACACGACAGCGCCGGTGGACACGATGACCGGGTGGCTGGCGCAGTGGGGCCAGCCCGCACCGGCGGCGGTGCCGGGTCAGGTGCCAGGGTTGCTGACGGATGCGCAGGTGCAGCAGTTGGGCGCGGTGCAGGGCACGTCGTTCGACATGCACTGGCTGCAGGGAATCCACGACAACTTGACCGCAGCCCAGACCGCGGCGACGAACGAGGTGGCGCACGGCAGCAACCCGCAGGCCAAGCAGGTGGCACAGCAGTGGGCAACGCAACTGAAGGCACAACTGACGGCGTTGGCGTCGATAACGGGCTGAGCCGGTCGGTCACGAAGCCCAACCGGGACGCCGTGCGCGCGGGGCAGGCCGAGGCTGCGGTGATCTCCGCGAGCGGCCACGGTGGGCCACCCGACAAGGAAGGCTCCGACCTGCTGGTGCCCGACGGTGTCGGAGGTTCCCGGGTACTGCTTTCGTTTTTGGGATGTTCGGGGAGAGCGGTATGCGTCTGATCGGCGTTGTTAATCGGTCGCTGTCTGCTCGTTGTGGGTGACATGATGCTGCGGTTGTGATCACCTCCGGGATTGCTGACCGGGTCGTGGTCGCCACCGGTTCCCGACCCCCGACCGCGCCGCCGACATCGCCCGACGCATCCGGCACTGGCGTGCCCATCGGTGAGGCGGTCAGGCCTGCTCGAACAACGCGAGCAACTCGGCCTTGCCGAACATCCGGGCGGCTTCCACCGCGGACGGCTGACCGGCCGTCGGGTCGGCGCCACCGGCCAACAACGCCCGCACGACATCCGTCTCGCCCTTGAAGACGGCGCCTGCGATCGGGGTCTGGCC
>DATBCR010000105.1:0-2661 GCA_036270375.1 Pseudonocardiaceae bacterium
GATGTGCCTTGCAGCGCGCGGAGTTCGAGCTGACGTCGGTGTAGTTGATGAAGGGCGCGTCGTCCGGGGCGTAGTACGAGTCGTATGTGTGCTCGGTGCTGCTGTTGACATTGCATGGCACGCCCATGCCCTGTTCGTAAGCTTTCCACGATTTCCCTTGGGCTTCCAGTTCGTCGGCGATGTTGGTGCCGGGGTCGTGGATGTTCGGCCAGTAGATCGCGCCGCTGGCGTACGTGTCGCCGCCGGCCACCGCGAGGTAGTTCTCGTCGCTGGGGTGATACACCGCGTGGTAGTCGGACATCGACGTGCCCTGCGCCATGAGTCCGTGCAGGTACGGCATTCCCGTGGTGTCGGGGACGATGGCGGAGTAGTTGGTGTTCTCCATCATGACCATGAACACGTGGTCGTACCCGGGCACCGAGGACGGCGGCGGCGCCAGCACGGGCGCGGTGACCGGTGTGGTGAGGGTGAGCGACAGGTTGTCCGCGTAGCCGGACTCGCCGGAGGTGTTCGCGAACGTCATCCGCACCACGACGGACCGGGCGCCGGCCGGCACCGACCCGGTGGTGGCGCGGGCAAGGAAACCGGTCTGGTCGTGCCGGTCGGCCGCGGTCACCGTGGGCATGGCGACCGGGCTGCCGAGCTGATTCGCCGCGCTGTCCCGGAAGTCGACGGACACCTGCACGGTGCCGGCGTAGCTGGTCCAGCCACCGAGCCAGGCGGACAGGTCGAACGTGACGCCACCGCCGTCGATGGCGGTCGCCGCCGAGGACACGTCGACGGTCTGCGCGAGCACCGGATCGCCCTGATCGCCGGGCGCGAAGAACGCGGCGCCCGGCGACGGGCTGGCCGGCGTGCCGAACGTGCCGGCCGAGTAGCACATGATGTTGGGGCTGTTGGCAAGCACGGTCCAGCCGGGCACCGTGGTGGCCGCATGCCAGTCGGTGGTGCAGTGCCCGGCTTCCGCGTCCGGGTCGACGATCAGGTTGCCACTGGCCGAGGTCGCCGGCCGGGCGGTGCCGCGTGCGCTGGTGGCGCCAGCCGTGGACGTGCTCGTCGCCAGCAGGATCGCTGCCGCGACCACACACGTCACGACCGTCCAGGCTCGCCTCATTGCGGATTCCCTTCGGTGGCTGTCCCGGCCTTTCTAACCGGGCCACATGTCCACCGGGCGAACACCCGGCCACGCGCCGAAGTCCGCTGCCGAACGGTAAACCGCCATGTATACCAAGGTGAGCGGGTGTCCTCACGCGAGCCCGCGCGCCCGCAGTACACCGCGTTCCAACGGTCGGAAGACGAGCATTTCCACGCCGACGCCGACCAACAGAATCAGAATGATCGCCGCCATCACGGTCGGCATGTCGTTGAGCGACCGCCCGTCCTCGAGGTACTGGCCGAGCCCTTGGCCGAGCTGCGGCGAATTCGCGATCAGTTCCGCCGCCATCAGCGACCGCCACGAGAACGCCCAACCCTGTTTCAACCCGGTGAGATAACCGGGCAGCGCGGCCGGCAACAGGATATGCCGCGCACCGGCCAGTCGACCCGCACCGAGCACGGTGCCGACCCTCGGCAGGATCGGTGGTATCTGGTCGATCCCAGAGATCAGCCCGTTCGCGATGGACGGCACCGAGCCGAGCAGCACGACGAAGTAGATGGCGCCCGGCGTGATGCCGAACCACAGGATCGCGGCCGGCACCCACGCCACCGACGGCAGGCTCTGCAACCCGGACAGCAACGGCCCGACCGCCGCTCGCACGACCCGCACCTTGGCCAGCAACAGACCCAGCGGCGTCGCGATCGCAACGCCCACGACGAACCCGAGCACCGCCCGGTGCACCGAGCTCCAGATGATCGACAGGGCGTTGCCGGACCGGAACTCCTGCCAGATCTGCCGCCCGACCGCGGCCGGCGCGGGCAGTTGGTACTCCGGCCAGAAGGCGGCCGCCCACAGCGCCTGCCAGATCCCGATCAACAGCACGGCAGCAACGAGGGGCGGTAGCACCGACCGCACCAGCACCCGAGCGCCGGCCGGGCGCCGCACCGCCGACGATTCCAGCGCATCCAGGCCCGCGCCGACGGCGTCGTCCGCGGGCAGTTCGTGTTCCACGGCATGGTGTTCAGGTGCGCGCATGTGGGATCACCTCCAGCGGCTGTCCGAGGCGCGGTGATGGGGCCGACCAGCCAGCGCCCGCCGACCGGCGCGGCCCGGTGCTGGCATGGTCGCGACGCGCCTCACGGATACAGAGCGCATTATCCGTGAGGCGGGCGAAACGCACTCCCGTCGACGGGTGCCGCCTGGTGCTGGCATGCTCGCGGCCCGCCTCATGGATACAGAGCCCAATATCCGTGAGACAGGCGAAAATGCACCGCTGCCGGCCGGTGTAGCCCGGCGTCGGCATGGCCGCGACGCGTCTCACGGATACAGAGCGCGTTATCCGTGAGGCGGACGAAAAGCGCTCCCGTCGACTGGTGCGGCCCGGTGCTGGCATGGTCGCGACGCCTCTCATGGATACAGAGCCCAATATCCGTGAGACAGACGGAACGCACTCTGACCCCTCGACGCCGTCGACATGGCAACGACGCGTCTCATGGATACAGTGCCCGTTATCCGTGAGGCAGGCGAAACGCACTCCGACCCCCTCGATGCCATCAGCGATGCGA
>DATBCR010000106.1:0-19106 GCA_036270375.1 Pseudonocardiaceae bacterium
GTCACAGTTGAGTCGGCCGGCCCGCCTCCTACCCGGCGAACTCGCTGATGGCCGTGCTGCCCCCAACGCCCCGCTGGACGTGCTCGTCCTGCAGACCGCGGAGGTGCCGGCCAGCGAGACGGCCACCGTCGGTCCTGGTCCGCTCGTCTGCCCGCTCGACCTGCGGCCCCGCTCAGCGGCCGCGCTGGTCGGATTCCTGGCCACCACGGGCATCGTGCTGCGCAAGGCCGTGTTGTCCACCGACGCGGATCGGGCGCGCGGGCACGCCACCGAGGTGATGGCAGCAGCGGGGGCGACCGCCGTGCATGTGATCTCGTCGACGTGGACCGTGCCGCTGCCGTGGTTCGCCATCGTCGACCCGGCCGACCGGCACATCGTGCTCGCCGGCGACGAGGGCGCGGACCGCGAGGTGTACTGGCGGTGCGCGATGGCCGACGCACGGCGCCGGATCGCCAGCGCATACGCGACCACCAAGGAGAACCTCGGCGACGAGGGCCCCGCGGTGATCCTGCGCAACACGGGCCGGTGGCTGGAACAGTTCCACCCGCACTCGGCCGTCGAACTGGACTACGGCGGTCTCGTTCAGCTGCTCGACGACGACGCGCTGCTTGAGGACACGTCGGCCCTTGACGTGCAGGCGATCCTGGCCGCGATGGAATCCGGCGACACGGACGAACTGAACGCCAGGTACGAGAAGGTGCGCGAGTTCTGGGCGCGGCTGGCGGCGAAGGAGCGGTTCAACTAGGCCGTCGGCTCCGGGCGGGGGGTCCGCTGGGCGTCGAGGAGTTCGTCGACGGACGCGCTGCCCTGCTTGTAGCGGCCAAGGATCTCCTCGTTGAGCAGGTCCATCACGACCTGCACCTGCCGGCGCCGCGCCGAGACGGAGGTCTCCTCGGTGATGTAGGTGCCAAGGGCGTGGTAGAGGATCTAGTCACTGAGGCGGCACACGTCCGACAGGTCGACATCCGACACCAACGCCTCGACGTGCCGACGGTGGGCCTCCGCACGGGACGGTTCCAACGTGGTGTGCCGCCCGGAACCCATCGCTGGCCCGAGGGCGTTGGCCGAGAGGATCGTCGCGAGCTGTTCGACGACACTGGTGGCATCACCCGTGGCCCGGCGTTTCTGCTCGGCGCGAACGATGTCGATGCGGCCGTGCAGGAGGCGCCGGAGATAGGAGAGGTCGGTCTCCTCCTGGGCGGCTTCGTCGCGGAGCGCGCGCACCTCGGGGAGGGGCAGCTGGCCGACCCCCTCGGTGTACGCCGGGTCGAGCACGCGGTCGATACGACGACGGCCTCCCGGGCGGACCTCGATCACACCACCATCCTGCGGTACATGCGGGTCCCGCGCCAACACCTCTATGTCCACTTGTTGCCTGTTCTCAACCATCGTGTCAACTTGTCATCCGGACCCCGAGCAACTCGCGGACCTCTTTGGTGCCCAGCGGAGGGCGTTGGCTGATCTTCGCAAGGCCGGCCGCGCGGGCCACGAGCTGGGCGTTGTCCTTCACGCGCTGGCCGCGGGCGTACGAAATGGTGTCCTCCATGCCGACCCGGACGTGCCCACCGGCGGAAAGGGAAGCCAGGAGGACCGGGAGGCTCGTTCGACCGATCCCGGTGGCCGAGAAGGTCGCTTCGTCCGGAATCAGGCGGAGGGCGGCGACGAGTGTCTCGGTGTCGCCTGGCATGCCACCGGGGACGCCCATTACGAGGTCGACGTGGACATGGCCGCCGGCGGGGAGCCCGTGCTCGTCGAGGAGCCGGTGGAGGGTGGCGAGGTGACCGATGTCGAAGATCTCGTACTCGGGGACGATGGCGCGTTCCCGCATCCGCTTGTGCAACTCGACGACGAACTCCCAGCGGTTGAGGAAGACGTCGTCCCCGAAGTTGACGGTCCCCATCGTGCAGGAGGCCGAGTCGGGCAGCGCGTCGAGCACTCGGAGCCGGTGGTCCTCGGGGTCGGTCACGGCACCACCGGTGGAGAGTTGCACGACGAGGCCGGTGTTCTCGCGCAGCGCGGCAACGGTCTCGGTGAGCAGCCCGAGATCGAGGGACGGCGTGGTGTCGGCGCCCCGGATGTGCACGTGGATCATGGCCGCGCCGACCTGCTCACAGTCCTTCGCCGTGCGGACCAGCTCGTCGAGCGTCACGGGCAGGTTGGGCACGTCCGCCTTGGCATGCTCGGCCCCCGTCGGCGCGACCGTGATGAGCGTGCCGTGGGCTGCGGGGCGAGTCGTCACAGACATGCCAGCGATCCTGACACACGCGGCGACACGTCCGCCCTCATCGGGGGCATTCGGCCCTGTTCCAGGCTATCGATGTCAAGCCCGCAGCGCGGGATTCGTTGGTTGGCTGTGGATAGCTGGCCGCAGGGGCGCCGAATTGTCGGACCGACCGCCGAGTCAGCCGCGTAACCGAGCCGCCGCTTCTCGCCCGGGTGCTGGTGCGTCGGGTGCTACCGAGTCCGGGTCGATCGATGCCTGTACTACGTGGTCACCTACGCCGGCCAGCAGTTCGGCGTCCAGGGGTGCCGAACGCTTCACCAGGGCCAGGGCTACCGAGCCCAACTCGTGGTGTCGAACCACCGATCCGACCCGGCCCACCACCCGGTCGCCGAGGCGGACCGGTTGGCCGGTCAGCGGCAGGATGTTCGTTGATCCGTCCAGGTGCAGCAACACCATTCGGCGCGGGGGGCGGCCGATGTTCGCTACCTTCGCGACGGTTTCCTGGCCTCGGTAGCAGCCCTTGTTCAGGTGTACCGCCGGTTCGATCCAGTTCACCTCGTGCGGAATTGTCCGCTCATCGGTGTCCACACCGAGCCGTGGCCGCAACGATTCCACCCGCAGCGCCTCGAATGTCCAGCTTCCCGCCGGGCGTGCACCCGCGCCGGTGATGGTCCGCCACCACGAAACCAACCGATCGCGCGGCACCAACAAATCCACCGCACCCTGACCCGGCCACGGCATCCGCCGAACGAATCCGCCGCCATCCAACGGAACCATCGAATAGTCAGCTACCGGCAAAGAAATCCCGCCGAGTACCCGCGCACTGTCCGGCCCAACCACCGTCAAAACCGCCAACTCGCCACTGGCATCGCGAGGTTCGACCGCTGACCAGAACTTCATCTTCACCAAATAATCCAACAAACCCCCGACGGAACCGGGCTCACCGTCCAGCCACACCGTTCCGTCCAACTGTCCGACAACGACGTGATGCTCGACGTGACCATGCGCGTCCAACACCAGCGCCTCGGTCCCGGTCGCGTCCGCCAACTCCGTGAAATGCTGTGACGTCAACGTATGCAGCCACGTCAACCGATCCGCCCCCGGCACCGCGAGCACCCCGCGATTGGACCGGTCGATCACCGCAACCGACCGCACGGCCGCGCGCTGTTCCCCGTACGGATCCCCGTAGTGCCACGCCACCCCGGCGTCCGGCGAGTCGGCCTCCGGTGCCGCCACCGCCCCATGAATGTCCAGCAGTGGTGACGTCATCGTTGCTCCCCAAGGCACTCGCCGCACGTGCCGGACAACGCGAGATGGTTCGCGTCCAGTTCGAACCCGCATTCCGTCCGCAACCGTTCCGCGACGGTCGCGAGCAGGCCGTTCGGCTGTTCGAGCACGCGCCCGCACCGGTGGCACACCAGGTGCAGATGTTCGTGCTCCTCCGCCGAATACGACGGCGCGCCGTGCCCGAGGTGGGTGTGCCGGACCAGGCCGAGCCGTTCCAGCAGGTCGAGTGTCCGGTAGATCGTGGTGATGTTGACCGTCGGTGTCGTCCGCCGGACGTGTTGGCAGACCTGGTCGGGCGTGGCGTGTTTCAGCGTGCGCACCGCGTCGAGTACCAGTTGCCGCTGTGGCGTCATCCGCAGCCCGCGTTCGTGCAGGGTCGCGCGGAGCGCGAGCGGTTCGGACGCACCGACCTCCTTGACCACGTCTTCGAGTCTAGGCCGTGAGTAAGGTTGCCGTATGCGCGTACTGGCGATGCTCAACGGCACGCTGGCCGACCCGGAGCGGCCGCAGATCAGGGTGGACGACCTCGGCCTCATGCGGGGCGACGGCGTCTTCGAGACCGTGCTGGTCACCGCCGGCAAACCCCGCGAGATGGGGCCGCACCTGGACCGGCTGGCCCGCTCGGCCGCCATGCTCGACCTGCCGGTGCCCGACCGTGACGCCTGGGAAGCCGCCGCCAAGCTGGTGATGGACAACTGGACCGGTGCCGACGAGATGGCGCTGAAACTGGTCTACACCCGGGGAATCGACGGCGGCGACGGCACCCCGACCGGGTTCGCGCTCGGCATGGACATCTCGCCGGCCGTGCTGCGCCAGCGTCGGGACGGCGTGTCCGTCATCACCCTCGAACGGGGCATCGAGCACGGCGCCGCCGAACGTGCCCCGTGGCTGTTGCTCGGCGCGAAAGCCTTGTCCTACGCGGTGAACATGGCCGCGATCCGGGAAGCCGCCCGGCGCGCCGCGGACGAGGTGATCTTCACTGAATCGGGTGATTCCGTCCTGGAAGGCCCAACCTCCACGGTGATCGTCGCCGAGAGCCGCACCCTGCGCACCCCGCCGACCACGCTCGGCATCCTGCCCGGCACCACGCAGTACGCCCTGTTCCGGGCCGCCGAACAGGCCGGCTGGTCGATCAAGGTCGAACCGATCCAGGTCGCCGAACTGCACCGGGCCGACGCCGTCATGCTGGCATCGTCTGTGCGCAAGATCACTCGCGTGCACACCCTTGACGGCGCCGAACTCGCCGAAACCGCCGGCCTGCACGCCGAACTGCTCGCGCTGTACGAGTCGGAGTACTAAACCGGCTGGAACAGCACCGTCGTCCCTGGCCGGGCCTGGGCCAGCGCGGGCAGCGCCTCAGCCGGCACCACCCCGATCACCGGATACCCGCCGGTGGTCGGATGGTCGGCGAGGAACACCACCGGCCGCCCGCCCGCCGGCACCTGCACCGCGCCCGTCACCACCGGCTCGCTCGGCAGTTCGTCCTGGTCGAACGCGGCGGCTCTGCGGAGCGCCGGCCCGGTCAGCCGTAACCCGATCCGGTTGCTCTCCGGCGACACCTGCCACCGTCCGACCGCCAGCTGTGCGGCGGCCCCGTCGAACCAGTCGTCCCTCGGCCCCAACAGCACGGCGACCGTGATCTCGTCCGGCGCCGGCCTCGGCCCCAACTCGTCCACCCCGGCCGGCACCCCCACCGGCACCCCGAGCGGCAACACGTCCCCGACCGACAGCGGCGCGGGTCCGATACCCGACAACACGTCCGTGGACCGGCTGCCCAGCTCGACCGCCACCGCGATCCCGCCGTCCAACCCGACATAGGAACGCAGCCCGGTGCTCGGCGTGCCCAACTCCAGCACGTCCCCGTTGGCCAGGTGCACCGGCGCGTGCGAGTCGCGCCCACGCCCGTTCACCGAGACGGGGGTCGCCGGCCCGGTCACCGCGACCGTGCACGAACAGTCCGCCCGCAGCCGCAACCCGCCGAACAGCACCTCCAGCCCGGCGCTCGACTCCGGGTTGCCGACCAGCCGGTTCGCCAGCCGCAGCGCCGGCACGTCCAGCGCCCCCGACGGCGGCACGCCGAGATGCCCGTGCCCCGGCCGGCCCAGATCCTGCACCAGTGCCTGCGGCCCGGTCGCCAACACCGTGACCGTCCTCACGCCCGCACCTCGAACCGAACCCGGTCACCGGGAACCAACAAGGCGGGCGGATCCCGGTGTGGATCGAACAACGCCAGCTCGGTCCGCCCGATCAACCGCCACCCACCCGGCGACGAACGCGGATACACCCCGGTGAACTCCCCAGCGATACCAACGGATCCCGGCGGCACCTTCGTCCTCGGCTGGTCCAACCTGGCCTGTACCAACGGTTCCGGCAGCCCCACCAGATAACCGAAGCCGGGTGCGAAACCCGTGAACGCCACGGAATACTCCGCGCCGCAATGCAAAGCGACCATCTCGTCGGTGCCCAACCCGGCCGTCCGCGCCACCAACTCCAGGTCCGGCCCGTCGTAGCACACCGGGATGACCACCTCACGCGGACTGCGCCGGGGCGGCCGCGTCAGGTCGGCGGTGTCCAGCACGTCACGTAGCCGCGCGAGCCCGGCACTGCCCGGCGTGACGGACGCCAGCACGGTCCGCGCCGCCGGGACGAGTTCCACCAGATCGGGCAGTTCACCCCGTTCCACGGCCGCCGACAGCGCGGCCCGGATCGCGTCGACCTCGTCCAGCGAGCCGACCTCGATGAGCACCGCATCGGTCCCGCACCGCCGAAGTCGCACCTGATCAGCGTAATGCCGGTCCGCGATCAAGCCGAACGGTCGAGCGACGTCAGCGCGCCGCGCACGTACCCCTGCGCTCCCGCCAACGCCGTCGCCGCCAGGTTCGTGTCCACACCGGACAGCAGTTGCACGAGCGCCACCTTCAGGTCACCGTCGGCGGCGGCCAGCGCGGCGGCGCAGTCCTGGCTCGGCGCGCCGGTCGCCTCGCGCAGGATCCGCAGCGTGCGGCCGCGCAGCTTGGCGTTGGTGGCGCGCATGCTGACCATCAGGTTCGAGTACGTGCGGCCGAACCGCACCATCACAGCCGTCGAGAACGCGGTCAGCACCAGTTTCTGCGCGGTCCCGGCCTTCATCCTGGTCGAGCCGGCGATCGCCTCCGGCCCGGTGTTCACCGCGATCGCGACGTCCACGTCGGCGTTCGCCGCGGCGCCCGGATTCGCTGACACCAGACCGGTTCTGGCACCCGCGCGGCGGGCCGCGTGCACGGCGCCGAGCACGTACGGCGTGCGGCCGGACGCCGTCAGCCCGATCACCACGTCGCCCGCGCGGGCGTGTTTCTGCATCTCGATCGTGCCGGCGACCTCGTCGTCCTCCGCGTTCTCCACCGCGGTCAGCAGCGCGCTCGCGCCACCGGCGTGGTGCGGGACGAACCAGTCCATCGGGATGTTGAACGTGGGCACCAGTTCGGCCGCGTCCAATACAGCCAGCCGACCCGACGTGCCGGCGCCGACGTAGTGCACCCGGTTGCCGGCGCGCAGCGCGTCCACGGCCATGTCGACGAGTTTGGCCAGATCAGGCAACACGGCCGCAACGGCGCCGGGCACTGTCGCGTCCTCCGCGTTAATTTCACGCAGAATGTCGACGGTGCTGAGCAGATCGATGTCCGTCGTGTCCGGGTTACGCAGTTCCGTCGGCGAGTCAACCTGCACGGTGTCAGCCTGCGATGTGCCCGACATCACTCACCGCTTTCCCGAGATTTCCGCCGGCCGTCCGGCCGAACCTCCAGCCGATGGGTGCTGACGGCGGAATATGTGGTGTCCAGGGCAGCGAGCACGCTGTCCCGGTGCCGCTGGGCCACCCCGATGAACATGCAATCGATCACGGTGAGCTGGGCGATCCGGCTGGCCGTCGCGCCGGACCGGAACGTGGTCTCGCGGGCGGCTGTAGTCAGTACGAAGTCGGCCACCTCGGCGATTGGGGAGCGCGGGAAGTTCGTCACCGCGACCGTGGTGGCGCCCCGGTCGCTCGCCTCGCGCAGGGCTTCCACGGTGTCCGTGGTGGCGCCGGTGTGCGAGATGCCGACCGCCACGTCACCCCTGGCGAGCACGGCGGCGGACGTGAGCATGATGTGCGTGTCGCTCCACGCGAAGCAGATCCTGCCGATCCGGTGCAGCTTCTGTTGCAGGTCAAGGGCTACGAACGCGCTGGCGCCGACGCCGTAGACATCCACCCGCGCCGCGCCCGCGATGGCCTCGACGACCTGGCGCAGCGCGGCCACGTCGAGCTGTTCCGCGGTCTCCTCGACGGCCCGCGCGTCCGCGAACGCGACCTTGCCGACCACCTGGGCCAGGTCGTCGCTCGGGTCGATGTCGCCGCCCATGTCCCGGTCGGTGCGGGCCTCCGCGCGGGCGGTGTCCGCGGCCAGCGCGATCCGCAACTCCGGGTAGCCGCTGACGCCGACCGCCTTGCAGAACCGGGTGACGGTGGTCTCGCTCGTGCCGGCGGACTCCGCGACCTCGGTGATGCTGCGCCGCGCGACGCCGCCCGGGTCCTCGAGCACCACGTGCGCCACCCGCTGCTCCGCCTTGGCGAGGCCGGGCAGCAACGAGCGGATGCGGACCAGTGGACTCGGCTCGACCGGTCTGGTGGTGGCCACGTGGGAAACTTACTAACCGCTACATGTTTGGTCAACGCTCGGATAGTTGAGCGCAAGACAATCGTGTCACTCAACTGGGACTTTTCACCGAACGGGCACGATCCACCACCCGATGGGGTCAACGCCGATACGCCGTTTACCGGTCGGTCAGGACCCAGCCCGTCGCGGCGAACCGGCTCGGGTCGCGGTCACCGTCGAACAGGGCGCCCCGCTGGTCGGACACCCGCACGTCGGTCACGTTCACGCCCCGGCCGGTGTAGGCCGGGTCGGTCACGTACAGCCACCGCAGTTGCAACGAGCCGGCGCTGGCGGGCAGTTGGGCCCGCACCCGCCACCACGAACGGGTACCACCCGACAGAGTGGTCACGGTGCCCTGCGGCGCACCCGGGCCGGTGGCCGTGACCGGCACCGTCGACCAGTTCGTGCCGTCCGGGCTGGACTGGAGCGTGACCAGGTCGAAGTCCGGCTCGGTGTCCACGAACGTGTCATACGCGACCGTCACCGGCGTGCCCCGGGTGGTGAGCGTGGGCGTGGTCAGGGTGGCCGTGGTGGCGTTGCCGATCCCGGAGTACCAGGACAGTTGCCCGTGCGGCGCGCGGACCGCCATCGCGTTGGCCAGCCCGTCGGCCACCGCGCGTCGGGCCGGGTTCGTTGAGCCCCAGTTCCGGGTCGGGTGCACACGGTTGCTGAACTGCAGCGCGAACGAGCGGGACACCGGGTCGATCACGATCGTGGTGCCGGTGAAACCCGTGTGGCCGGCGGTTCGGGTGCTGTCCAGCCGGCCCATGTACCAGCGCTGGTCAAGCTCGAAACCGAGGCCGTGCGAGTCGCCGGGGAAGTTCTGGTTGTAGTTCGTGAGCATCTGGGTGACGGACTGCTCGGACAGGATGCGATGCCCGGCGTACGTGCCGCCGTTCAGGATCGTCTGGGCCAGCACCGCCATGTCGTCCACCGTGGAGAACACCCCGGCGTGCCCGGCGACACCACCGAGTGCCCACGCGTTCTCGTCGTGCACCTGTCCCCAGACCAGGCCACGCGGCGGCACCAGCTCGTACTCGGCCGCCGCGATCCGGGGCTTCAACACGGCGGGCGGGTCGTACATCGTGTCGCGCATGCCGAGCGGTTTCGTGATTCCGTTGCGTACCAACACGTCCAGCGTCTTGCCGGTGATCTTTTCGAGCACCAGCTGCAACGTCATCATGTTCATGTCGGAGTACAGATAGGTCGAACCGGGCGGGTATTGCGGTGTCACGTCAAGGATCGCGGCGATTCGGGACGGCATGTCCGGGTACTGCCACAGCGCCGGCGTCGGGTCGGCGGGCAGGCCCGAGGTGTGCGTCATCAGCTGCTTGACGGTGATGGTGCCCTTGCCGTTGGTGGCGAATTCGGGCAGGTAGCTGGCAACCGGCGCGTTCGCGTCCAGTGTCCCGGCGTCGACCTGCTGCATGGCCGCGATGCACGTGAACAGTTTGGACAGCGACGCGAGATCGAAAATCGTGTTGGTACGCATGGGAATCTGCTGTGCGGCCGGCAGTAGGTCGCCCTGCTGGTCGGAGTAGCGCAGCGCGTAGCCTGCCGCGTCCTTCGCGACGATCACCCCGTCGTGCGCGAGCAGCGTGACCTGGCCGGAATACATCGGATGTCCGGTGGTCGGGTCGTTCTGCGTCCAGCCGTTGACCTGTGCGAGGGCGGCGTTGATGGGGCCCGGATCGAGGCCCGCCTGTTGCGGCGAGCCGTCACGCAGCTGCGTCCATGCCGGCGCGTAATCCTGCTGGGGTTGGTCGAAACGGCCGGTCAGGGGCCACGTGGGGGCGGCGTTCGAGGTGCCGGTCGGCAGGCTCACGGCCGCGACCAGGAGTGCGCCTGCGATGGCGACACGGCGAATGGACATGTGGGCCTCATTAATTCCCAGTCCGTCTGCGGGCGTGTGGAAGCTTTACCAATGGTCGCTCAGTATTGGTAAGTTACTCACGAAACGGGGTCTGGTCAACGGGGCGTACACACGTATAAGCGGGCGGCGCCCACCGGCCAGTAGGCCTGTGAGCGCCGCCCGCCCGCGCGGACTTTCCCGGGTTACCAAGCTGCAACGGTGTCGTATGGGCTGGGGACTCGGCGTCCGGCGTCCCGGTACGCAGTCCCTCAACGACAAGCCTCCCGCGGCGTGCTGCGCGTGGGTGCCTGGAGTCCGCGCACGGAGAACCAGCGGGGAGAACACAACTTATCTTCTGTTGAGTCCTTGGCCGACTGGAAGTCCGCAGTTCCTTTGTACGCCAGTGACCTGCGCGAACTCAAGAGCACAGACGGGTGCACCGGTCAAGCAACCAAGGGTGACTGATACCACCCGGTAACGTTGCGGTAGCGGCAAAGTTGGGCATCGTGGTACCGCCAGCAGGGGGTCGGCCATCACCCGACCGAGAAGTAACACCGTGCCGTTCACCGATTCCGTCGACGACGCAACCCGTACCACGTGACCCCGGCCGCCACCGCGCCCAGCCCGACCGCGGTCGCCGCGACCACGACACCACCCGTCGGAGTGGCGATTTTCGCGCGTAGCGGAACCGGGTCCGAGAAGGACAGCACCGGCCAACCACGCTGCAGGGCCAGTTTGCGCAATGCCCGGTTCGGGTTCACGGCGGCCGGACATCCGACGACTTCGAGCATCGGGAGGTCCGTGATCGAGTCCGTGTAGGCGTGACTGCGGGTGAGGTCGTAATCGTTTGCCAGGGCCAACTCCCGGATCGCGACTGCCTTGTTCTCGCCGTAGCAGTAGAAATCGATCGCACCCGTGTAGCGGCCGTCGGCGATCGCCATCCGGGTGGCCGCGCTGTGCGTCGCGCCGAGCATCAGCGCGATCGGGGTCACGATCTCCTCGCCGGACGCCGAGACCACCACCACGTCGTGGCCCCGCGACCGGTGGTCCGCGATCAGCGCCGCCGCCTCCGCGTAGACCAGCGGGTCGACGATGTCGTGCAGCGTCTCCTCGACGATCGCCCGCACCTGCTGGACGTCCCAGCCCTGGCACAGCGACGTGAGGTGCGCGCGCATCCGCTCGATCCCCTCCGCGTCCGCGCCGCCCTGCAGGAGCAGCAGTTGCGCGTAGGCGCCACGGAGCGCGGCACGGCGGTTGATCAGGCCGCCCTGGTAGAACGGGCGGCTGAACGCGAGTGTGCTCGACTTGGCGATGATCGTCTTGTCGAGGTCGAAGAACGCCGCCACCCGGGACCGTGCCTCGGCCGCTTTGCCGCTCGGGTCGGGGATGTCCGTAGTGTCCGTAGGGTCGCCGGGTTCGTTGGTGGTGGGACTCACAGAACCAGCATATGAGTGCTCATCTGGGTGATTCGTGACTCGTCGACCGTTCGACGGTCCGGCAACGTCGCAGATAGCGCGCTTGAACATGGGTAGAACGCATGTTTGTTCCGCCCACTGTATGCAAGCGGTACCTCCAGAGCGCTACAGTAGTCAGGTCCGGCTTTGCCGGACAGGTTCAGTCCGACCCCCCGGGGCTGAACCGATGACGACCCCCGTCCCTCCCCCCTGGCGGGGGTCGTCCCATCTCCGCTTCCGCTTCCTTTCTTTGAGTGTTCTCGCGCGTTCTTGAGCCGTGTTCGTGGTTTATCCGTTGGCCTGCACGGGCTGCCATACGTGTCCCCGTCCAGTTTTGCAGAACCCACCGACAAAACCAGGACACCCTATGGCCAGTTATCCACATCCCGGCCACCTGTCCACAGCTTGATCCACATCCGTGGCCAACCCGGCGGGTTCCCGGAACCGTGGAGCCATGGACACCACCCGACCGCTGACCCGCCCGCTCACCGTGCTGAGCAACGAGCCACTGCTGGACCAGATACTGCAACTCGCCGCCGTCGCCGGCTGCGAACTCGACCGTGCCCCGGACGTCGTCGCGGCACGCCGCCGCTGGGGCGAGGCACCGCTGATCCTGCTCGACGAAGCAGCGGTGCACGCCTGTGCAACGGCCAACCTGCCACGCCGCCCCGGCATCGTCGTCCTGTCCTCGACGGAGCCGCCACCGGAGTTCTGGCAACAGGCCCTGGCGATCGGCGTCGACAAGGTCCTGACCCTGCCCGCGGGCGAACCGTGGCTGCTCAGCGCGTTCGCCGACGCCGCGGACCGTCCACCGGCCGCGGAAGGCCGAGTGGTGGCCATCCTCGGCGGTCGAGGCGGCGCCGGCGCGTCGGTGCTGGCCGCCGCGACCGCACTCACCGCACTACGCATCGGCCGCGATGCCCTACTCGTCGACGGAGACCCTCTCGGCGGTGGCCTGGACCTGGTACTCGGCGCCGAGATCGAAACCGGCCTCCGCTGGCCCGACCTGCACATCCAGGGCGGCCGAGTACCCGCGTCCGCACTCCGCTCCGCCCTACCCGGCCGCACCGCCGGCACGACAAGACTGGCCGTCGTCTCGTGTGACCGAGACGGCCCCGGCCCGGAACCGGAAGCCATGGCCGCCGTCATCGAAGCCGGCCGCCGAGCCGGCGACACGGTCGTGTGCGACCTACCCCGCCACCTGTCCGACGTGGCCGGCACCGCCCTGGACCGAGCTGACCTGGCAGTACTGGTGATCCCGGCCGAGGTACGGGCATGCGCCGCCGCCCGCCGGGTAGCCGACACCGTCCGCCACCGAGGCGTCCGCCTGTTCGCCCTGGTCCGCGGCCCAGCACCCGGCGGCCTCCCGGCCGCCGACATCGCACGAGCGGTAGGCGCACCACTGCTCACCTCGGTACGGGCCGAACCGGCCCTGGCCCGCTCACTGGAACGAGGCGGCCTGAACCCGCGCGCCCACGGCCCGCTGACAGCGGCGGCCACCGCCGTACTCAACGCCCTGCCCACCACCGCACACCGGATGACCGACCGATGACCACCGACCTCCTGGAACGCGTACGCCAACGACTGGCAGTCGGCGGCGCCCCACCGACGCCCGCCCTCGTAGCCGACGCCGTCCGAACGGAGGCCGGCGGCGTGGTAGGCCACACCGACCTACTGGCGGCCCTGCGCTCCCTCGGCAACGAATTCGCGGGCGCGGGCGCCCTCGAACCACTCCTACGCGACCCCGACACCACCGACGTCCTGGTCACCGGCCCGGCCGAGGTATGGCTGGACGGCGGATCAGGCCTGCACCGCACCAACGTCCGCTTCCCCAGCGAGGACGCCGTCCGCCGCCTTGCCCAACGACTGGCCCTGGCGGCCGGCCGCAGACTCGACGACGCCCAGCCCTTCGTGGACGCATGGCTGCCCGGCACCGGCCCACACGGCCGGGTACGCCTGCACGCCGTACTCCCACCCCTGGCCGCCGACGGCACGTGCCTGTCCCTACGAGTACTCCGCCCAGCCACCCACGACCTGGCAACCCTGCGAACACTGGGCACGTTCAACACCAGAACGGCGGCGCTGCTGACGGCGATAGTCAAGGCACGCCTGGCATTCCTGGTAATCGGCGGAACAGGCACCGGCAAAACAACCCTGCTGGCGGCACTACTCGGCTGCGTGCCCGCCACAGAACGAATCATCTGCGTGGAAGACGCCGGCGAACTGCAACCCCACCACCCCCAAGTAGTCCGCCTGGTGGCCCGCCCGGCCAACGTGGAAGGAGCAGGCGAGGTAACCGTACGAGACCTGGTCCGCCAGGCCCTCCGCATGCGCCCCGACCGCCTCGTCGTCGGCGAGGTACGAGGCGCCGAGGTGTGCGAACTACTGGCGGCACTCAACACCGGCCACGACGGCGGCGCCGGCACCCTCCACGCCAACTCGCCAACAGAAGTCCCAGCTCGCCTGGAAGCATTGGCAGCACTGGGAAACCTGTCCCGACCGGCCCTGCACAGCCAACTGGCCGCCGCCCTACAGGTAGTGGTACACGTACGCCGGGACCGAGCCGGCCACCGAACTGTCGCCGAAATAGGCGTGGTAACCCGAACCAACGACGGCCAAGGCGTCCGAGTCCTACCGGCCTGGCGCCCCGACGGCCGCCATATCGGCTGGCCAACCCTGACAACCATGCTCACCCAACGCGGCGCCGAACCATGCTGACCCCCACCCTCACCGCAACCGCCGCCGCCATCCTGACCTGGCCGACCAACACCCCAACCCGCCGCCTAAAAGCCCTCAACAGCAACCCAACCCATCACCGCAACCCACCTCGCCACTGGCCCCGACCCACCCCAACGGCCCTGATCGCCCTACCAACACTGCTCACACTGCTGACCACCGGCATCGGCGCGGCCATCGCCGTAGCGGTAGCCAGCACAACCATCCGCGTCCAATGGCGAGCCCGCACCAAAACCCGACGCCAACTGTCCACAGCGGAGTCAATGACCGACGCCATCCACGGCATGGTCGCCGAACTACGCGCAGGCGCCCATCCGGTAACCGCGGCCGAATCCGCGGCGAAAGACGCCACCGCACCAGCCGACAACGTCCTGACCACAATCGCGTCCACAGCCCGCCTCGGGGGTGACCTAGCTTCCGTCCTACCCGGACTCACCCACGACAACCCGGCCCTGACCCCAGCCCTACGCCCACTGATCCACGCATGGTCCCTGGCCCAACGACACGGCCTGCCACTGGCGGACGTGCTGGACGCGGTCCGCAGGGATGTGGCGAGCCGCCTTCGCTTCGCGCACAAGGTAAAGGCCCAGATGGCCGGCCCCCGGGCCAGCGGCACGGTCCTGGCCGCACTACCACTACTGGGCGTCCTGTTGGGCGAAGCCATGGGCGCCCACCCGACACACGTGCTGCTGGCCGGCCCATTGGGCCAGTCGCTGCTGGCCATCGGCACAACGCTGATCTGCACCGGCCTGTACTGGATCAACCGCCTGACGACCCGAGCGGCCTTGTCATGACAGCCATATCCATCGCCGCGCTGGCTCTGGCACTGGCCATCCTCGTTCGGCCGGGCAACTCCCTGGTGACCGCCCGACTGGCCGCTCTCCAGCCACCCGGCCCGAGCACCCCCGCACGCGGCCGCACGCCACCGCTGCCGATACTCGCCGCCCTGGCCGTCGCGCTACTCCCACCCGTACTCGACGGCGGACCAGTCGGCATGGCACTGAGCGTGCCGGCCGGTCTCGCCACGTTCGCGGGCAGCCGATGGTTGCTCCGCAGGACATCGGCGGCGGTGCAACGGCGAGCCAGAGCACCCGACGCGCTCCTGCTGGCGGCGAGCTGGGACCTGCTCGCCGCATGCCTTCGCGGCGGCCTACCGGTACCGGCCGCCATCCGGGCCATCGCGGGCGAGGTTCCCGAACCGGCCGCCGGCGCCCTGCACCACACCGCGGAACTGCTGGCACTCGGCGCCGACCCGGTCGCCGCATGGGCACCAGCCCTGGCCGAACCATCGACAGCCGAACTGGCCAGGGGAGCCCGCCGCAGCGCACGGTCCGGCGCCGCACTGGCAGCGGTCGCCGAAGGCCTGGCGACGACCGTCCGATCCGGCGCCGACGACCTGGCCGAGGCACGAGCCCAACGCGCGGCGGTCGCGGTCACCGGACCGCTCGGGCTGTGCTTCCTGCCCGCGTTCCTGTGCATCGGCGTAGTGCCCGTAGTGATCGGACTGGCCACCAGGCTGTTGGCAACGTTGTGAGCCACCAGACGTCCACAGTGGACGACCATTGAAGAAAGGAAACATGATGATCAGTCTGTACCGCAAGGGAATCCGTCGACTGAGCCACCTGGCCGCCCTCGACGACGACTCCGGAATGTCAACCGCCGAGTACGCGGTCGGCACCATCGCGGCGGCCGCGTTCGCCGCGGTGTTGTACGCCGTCGTCACCGGCACGCCCGTGGTGTCCGGGCTCGCGTCGCTGGTGACCAAGGCCCTGTCGGTGAAGTTCTGATGCCCGCGACCAGCCGGGCGAGCCCGGGCCACGATCAGCGCCAGGACCCCGAGAGCGGCATGGTCACCGTCGAGGCCGCCATCGCCCTGTGCGCATTCGTCACGGTGCTGGCGATGGTGCTCGCCGGCGCGTCCATGGTGCTCGACCAGATCCGCTGCACCGACGCGGCAAGAGAAGCCGCCCGGCTGGTCGCCAGGGGAGAACAGAACCGCGCCCCCGACGCGGTCCGACAAATCGCCCCATCCGGCGCAACACTGGCCATCACCACCAACGGCGACGAAATCACAGCTACAGTCCAAGACCCAGCAGCCGGCGGCCTACTACCCGGCATCCACATCCACGCCGACGCCTACGCGGTCCGCGAACCCGACACCGCCCCAACCACCCCCGATTCGATGCATGGCCACCCAACCAACAACAGCCCAACCACTACCGGCCAACGGGCCGGCACCCACACCAACCACGACTCAACCAGCACCAACCCCGCCATCCGCGACTCGGCCGGCAGCATTCCGGCCAGCCGCAGGGAGGCGGCCGGTCAGGCTCCCGTGGCCGCTTCAGCCGATCGTCGTTCGGCCAGCGCCGGCTCAGCCATCGGCGATTCGGCCGGCTACATCCCGACCAGCCGCAGGGCGGCCGTTGGTCAGACGGCCGTGGCTGCTTCAGCTGATCGTCGTTCGACTAGCACCGACCTAGCCATTGGTGATTCGGCTGGCAGCATTCCGGCCGGCCGTAGGGAGGCGGCTGGTCAGGTGGCTGTGGCTGCTTCAGCTGATCGTCGTTTGGCCAGCGCTGGCTCAGTCATTGGTGTTTCGGCCGGGAACATTCCGGCCGGTCGTAGGGAGGCCGTTGGTCGGGCTGCCGTGGCTGCTTCAGCTGATCGTCGTTCGGCCAGCGCTGGCTCAGCCATTGGTGTTTCGGCCGGCAGCATTCCGGCCGGTCGTAGGGAGGCCGTTGGTCAGGTGGCCGTGGCTGCTTCAGGTGATCGCCGTTCGGCCAGCGCTGGCTCAGCCATCGGCGATTCGGCCGGCGACAGTCCGGCCGGCCGCAGTGCGGCTGCCGGTCGCGCGGCTGCCGGCACCTCGGCCGCCCGCCGCCCGATCAACCGCGACAAAGCCAGCAGCTATTCGGTCGACCGGGACAGTGCTCCGGCCGATCGCTCGGGCGGCGATGCCGCTTCAACGGCTTCGCGAGGTGCGTTGGCGGTGGCTGGTCGGGTGGTTGGTCGGGTGGCTGGGCAAGCACGTGGCCCGTCGTGGCGCTCAGCGGGAGGTGGTGCACGGTGAGCGGTCGGCGGGCCAACGTGCGTCGTGATGACCGGGAGCGGGGGTCGGCGAGTGTCTGGACTGCCGGTGGTATCGCCGCGTTGTTCCTTGTTGGCGTCGCACTGCTCGCGGTTGGTGCGGTGGCTCAGACTCGGCACCGCGCCGTCGCCGCCGCTGACCTGGCCGCCCTTGCCGCCGCTGGGGACGCGCCGGACGGTGAATCGGCCGCCTGTGCGCGTGCTCGCTGGGTGACCGACCACATGCGGGTGCACCTCACCGGGTGTCGCCTGTCCGGCTGGGACGCGCTTGTCGAGGTCAGCGCGACGCTGCCGGGTGCCCTCGACCGGTTCGGCGACGCGACCGCGCACAGCAGGGCCGGCCCGGCCGACAACTGACCAACGCCTCCCACCAGGTCTCGAAACGGTCAACAGCACCGGTTTCGGTTGATGATCAGCGACGAATGGCAGCCGGATGACATCAACCGAGTGAGCGCCTGTCGATGTGGCCTCGCTCACCGTGCGGCACCGACCGGTTGTCGACTGCGGGTAACCACGGACCGGTTCCATGACGTTGTCTGAGTATGGGCAGCACCGAGTGATTCGAACTCCGACCCCGCCCAACCACAGACGACATACCTAGATGAACAAGGAGCTGACCCGACATGGATTGGTCGGATAGCTGGCGCGGAGCCTTCCGCATCGAGCTACGCGCACAGGCCATCGGCCTCGCGTACCGCGGATGGCCCGTCATGCCAGGCACCTATCCGGCGGCGGGCTCGGTATGGGCTGGTGGCACCTCACTCCACCAGACCGGTCCGAGTCCGGTGCACGAGGACTGGGCCGTGCGGGTCGGCGCCACGGCGGACGAGGTCGCCGAATGGTGGAACGGCGAGGCGTTCAGCGTGCTCGTCGCGACCGGGACCACCCTTGACGTCATCGAAGTGGGTACCGAGCTTGGGCGGCGTACCGCGGCCGTGTTGCGGTCGGCCGGTCAGCCGGTGCCGATCGCGGCCACCCCTGCGGGGCGTTGGCTGTTCCTGACGGCGGCCGGACAGCCGCTGCCGCGCGAGTTGGCCGAGCACGACGACGTCGTCCTGCATGCGGCTGGCAGCTGGATTCCGTTGCCGCCCACGGCTTTTGAACACGGCATCGTGCACTGGCGCGTGCGTCCCGAGGTCTGCGGCTGGGAGCTGCCGACACCGCACGTCGTCCAGGACGCGATGATGCGGGCGCTTCCCCTGCTGGACGACGTACGGACCCGCCGATCAACTCGTCGGCGCGGACCGCGCGTTCGCCTGAACGGGATCGTCGTGTTGGACGTCGTCGGCCGCGATCAGTGCTGCGATCACGGCGTCCAGCACGGCCACCGCGCCAGCCTTGTCCAGTGGTTCGTTGCCATTCCCGCACTTTGGCGACTGAACGCAGGACGGGCAGCCTGCCGAGCACTCACAACAGAAGATCGCCTCCCGTGTCGCGACCAACCAGGGGACCAGCGCGGCAAAGCCGCGATCCGCGAAGCCGGCTCCCCCGGGATGACCATCGTGCACGAACACCGTCGCCTCCCCGGTGTCCGCGTGCGCGGCAGTGGAAACACCGCCGATGTCCCAACGGTCGCAGGTCGCGAACAGCGGTAGCAGGCCGATCGCCGCGTGCTCGGCGGCATGCAGCGCGCCGGGGATGCGTGTCGGTGTCACACCGACACCCCCCGGCGCGTTGCCTTGTCCCACAACGGAAACCACACCGGACAGTGCCTCGCGCAACAGCTCGCTCGACACCGTGTACCAGACCGCCCGGGTTCGCAGCGTGCGTGCCGGCAGGTCGAGCGGCACTTG
>DATBCR010000107.1:0-4618 GCA_036270375.1 Pseudonocardiaceae bacterium
ACCGGTTCCTACGAGACGCCCCGTACCGCGCTCGCGGTCGAGCCGTCGGTCGAGATGATTCGCCAGCGGCGCAACGGAAGCGCACCGGCGGTACGCGCGGTGGCCGAGTCGCTTCCGTTGCGTGCCAACGCCGTCGACGCGGTGCCCGTGGTGCTGACCGTGCACCACTGGACCGACTGGCGGCTGGGGCTGGCCGAGTTGCGGCGGGTGGCCGGGCACCGCGTCGTGCTGTCCTACGACACGCGCCGGCACACAGATTTCTGGTTCGTTGTTCCGCGCTCGCCCAGACGGATCCGGTGGCAGTGGCGCGTGGAATCGCGCGGTTGAGCCAAGATCTGGACAGCGGCCGGTGGCACGAACGGCATCGGGACCTGCTGGCGCTGGACGAGTGGGACGCCGGATTTCGGCTGATAGTGTCGCGCGCATGAGCGTTCTGCGGGTTCGCGGCCGTGCACTGCCGGACGGCGACGTCGTCGACCTCTACGCGGACGGCGACCGCTGGACCACCGATCCCGTGCCGCACGCCGAACTCGTCGCGGAAGGCTGGCTGCTGCCCGGCCTCGTCGACGCCCACACCCACCCCGGCGCGGCGGACATGGGTGAACCGTTTGACACCGAACTGCTGCGTGCCGACCTGCACGACCACGTCAGCGCCGGGGTCACCATGATCCGCTCCCCCGGCCTCGCCGGCGATCCGCCCGCCTGGTTCGGGAACGACGCGGACGTGCCGAGGGCCAGCCACGCCGGTCCGTGGATCGCCCAGCACGGCCAGTTCTTCGACGGCTGGGGTCGCCGCGCCGAACACCACGAACTGCCGGACATCGCCGCGTCGCAGGCGGCGCGCTCCGGGTGGGTCAAGCTGATCGGTGACTGGATGCCGGACGACGACCCGATCCCGGAGCACGTGCTGCGCGCGGTCGTCGAGCGGGTGCACGCGGTCGGCGGCCGGGTCGCGGTGCACTCGATGCATGCGGCCGGTGGTGCGGCCGCCGTCGCCGCCGGTGTCGATTCGCTCGAACACGGGATGTGCCTCGATCCGGCGCTGCTGAACCAGATGGCGGCGCAGGGCACGGCGCTGACACCGACGCTGACCGTGTTGCTCGGTTCCCTGCGCGTGGCAAGGAAAGGCCCGGACAGCCCGCGCAAGACCTGGTTCGTCGGCGGCGCGAGCGTGCACGGGCAACTCGCGGCGGCCGCCGCCGAGGCCGGGGTCACCGTGCTGGCCGGCACGGACTCCCGGCCGCACGGGCGGGTCGCGGACGAGGTGCGTGCCCTCGCGGCAGCGGGGATGCGACCCCACGACGCGCTCGGCGCAGCGTCGTGGGGTGCCCGTGCGTACCTCGGGCTGGCCGGGTTGGTGCCCGGCGCGCCCGCCGACGTGGTCGTCTACGACGAGGACCCACGTCTGGATTTCGACCAGTTGGGGATACCGAGGGCGGTCGTGCTGCGCGGCGTGCTCATGCATCACCGCTGATTCCCTTACCGTGCCTGGATTTCCTGTACCGACCAGCGGTTGCCGTCCGGGTCGCTGAAGTAGATGAAGCGGCCCCACGCCATCTCCTCGACGTCACTCACCTCGACACCACCCGCGGCGAGTTCGGCGTGCGCCGCGTCGGCGTCCTTGACGACCACCTGCATGCCCCGTACCGAGCCGGGCGCCGCATCGGTAAGACCCTTGCCGAAGGCGATGGAGCACGCCGAGCCGGGCGGCGTGATCTGGACGAAGCGGATCTCCTCGCTGACGGTCACGTCGTGGTCGGCGTTGAAACCGGCCTTGTCGACGTAGAACGCCTTCGCGCGGTCCACGTCGGACACCGGGATGACGATGAGTTCGAGCTTGAAGTCCACCACTGGTGTTCCCCTTACCTGGTTTGGTCCGGTTGCTGTTGTGCTGCCGATGCTATGGGCCATTGCGGTCACCTTCTGTCCGCAATGGCAGAATGTTTCGGATGGTGGGCAAACGCAGTGCCGGGATCCTGCTCTTCCGCAGGTCGGCCGGCCGCATCGAGGTCCTCATCGGGCACATGGGCGGGCCGCTGTGGGCGCGCAAGGACGCCGGCGGCTGGTCGGTGCCGAAGGGCGAGTACCAGGCGGACGAGACCCCGGAAGCCGCCGCCCGCCGCGAGTTCCAGGAAGAACTCGGCCTGCCCGTGCCGACCGGTGACCTTGTCGACCTCGGGTCGCTGCGGCAGAGTACCGGCAAGGTCGTGACGCTGTGGGCGATGGAGGCCGACCTCGACCCGGGCGCCGTCGTGCCCGGCACGTTCGAGATGGAGTGGCCCAAGGGTTCCGGCGTTGTCCGCGAGTTCCCGGAGATCGACCGCGTCGCGTGGTTCGACCTCGACGTCGCGCGGGAGAAGCTGGTCAAGGGCCAGCGGGCGTTCCTGGATCGACTGGCCGAACACCTGGCGTAGCGGCTGTCCGGAGGCTGTCTAAAAGTCGTCTAAAGTCCGTGCCGGACGGCTTCGTAGAACGCGGTCAGATCGGCGATCAGCGATTCCCGCTGCGCCGGATCGGCCGGGTCCGCGTCCAGCATCCAGTCCGCGACCAGGTCGAACAGCCCGCCGATCACCCCGATCGCGACCCGGTTCAATCGCGGATCGGCCGCCGCGCCGTAGCGCTGCCACACCGACGTCATGAAGTCCGCCGCCCACCGCCGGTTCGCCCGCCGCTGCCGCTCCACCGCCGCCGAGATCCCGCCGGCCTGCCCGAACGTCACCTTGGCCAGCCGAGGGTCGTCGACGAGGGCGTGCGCGAAGGTGGTCAGCAGGACGCGGGTCGCGGCCGGTTCGTCGGCGGGCGCGTCGCGTAACGCCGTCACCATGCGGTCCTCGATCTGGCCGGACACCTGCGCCAGCAGCGCGACGTAGCAGGCCTCCTTGCTGTCGAAGATCTCGTAGAAGCCTTTGGTGCCAACGTAAGCGGCCTGACAGACCTGTTCGATCGTGGTGTTCGGATAGCCGGCCGACGCGAACAGGTCCAGTGCGGCGGCCAGCAGGTCGTCCCGCCGCCGCGCCCGCCGCTGGTCCGCGTCCATCCCCCTGATTCGGCGCCCCGCCGCGCGTGTTGTGTCCGCCACGCGATGACCGTACCCAGCGAAGGCGCTCATCAACAGCCTGACCTTTCTCGAACAAGAGATCTTGTTGTCAACAGGATAACCTGTTCTAATGTGGCGCATCGCACATCCACCGCTCGTCGGAGGGATCTCCATGCGCAACCTCGCCACGGCGGCGCTCGCCGTGCTGACCGGCGTCACGCTGGTGCTCACCACCCAGACCGGGGCGGCCGCGGCAGCACCGCACTCCGGGTTCAACGACATGTCCTGCCGGCCGTCCGCCGCGCACCCGGACCCGGTCGTCCTGCTGCACGGCCTCGGCGGCAACGGGCCGGGCAACTTCGCGTTCCTCGGCCCGTTCCTTGCCAACGCGGGCTACTGCGCCTTCGCCCCGACCTACGGCGAGGAGGTGCCGCCGATCCCGGTTGGCGGCCTGGTGCACATCGCGCGGTCCGCCAACGAGATCGCCGCCTTCATCGACCAGGTCCGGGCCAACACGGGCGCCGCGAAGGTCGACGTCGTCGGGCATTCCGAAGGCGGGTTCCAGTCGCTGTACGTGCCGAAGGTGCTCGGCTACGCGGACCGGATCGACCGGGTCGTCGCGCTCGCGCCACCCACCCACGGCACCACGTTCGCCAACCTGGTCGGCGTCGCGGACCTGCTCGGCATCCGGCCGGCCGTGGACACGATCCTGAACACGTTCGGCTGCGCGGCCTGCGACGAGCTGATCACCGGCGGGTCCTCGGTCACCACCCTGGACGCCGGCCCGATCGCGCAGCCCGGCGTCGCGTACACCGTCATCGCGTCCACCGGCGACGAACTGGTCACCCCGCACGAGACGTCGTTCGTCTCGGAACCCGGCGTGCGCAACGAGTTCGTGCAGGACAGCTGCCCGTCCGACCCGGTCGGACACATCGGGCTGGCGTTCGACGGCGACGTCGCGCAACTGGTCGCCAACGCGCTCGATCCCGCGCACGCCACCACGATCACGTGCAGCGTGGGGCCGCCGTTCTAGGTCTCGCGGATACCCTGGGGTCTCGTGCCGTGACCCACGGGCATTTCAAGGAGCGCGATGGCCAGCGACGTGGTCGAGAGTGTGGCGGTGCCGTCCCGGGACGGCACCGCCATCGGCGTCCAGGTCACCGGTTCCGGGCCGGGCATCGTCATCGTGCCCGGCACCCTGCGCGCGGCCCGCCACTACCGGCTGCTCGCGGCGGCGCTGTCGCCCGACTTCACGGTCTGCACAATGGACCGGCGCGGCCGGGGCGACAGCGGACCGCAGGGTGTGGACTACGGCATCGAGCGCGAGTGCGACGACCTGGTCGCCGTGCTGGCGCGGACCGGCGCGACCATGGTGTTCGGCCACAGCTACGGGGGGCTCGTCGCACTGGAGACCACGTTGCGCCGCCCGGCCGCCATGATCACCAAGCTGGCCGTGTACGAGCCGGCCGTGAGCATCGACGGCACGATCAGCGACGACTGGCTGCCCGAACTGGATCGCGCGGTCGCCGAGGACCGGACGGCGGACGGGGTGGTCAGCGTCCTGCGTGGCCTGGATCTGGT
>DATBCR010000108.1:0-2098 GCA_036270375.1 Pseudonocardiaceae bacterium
CAAACGGTTCGGCGCGCTCGCCGCGAACGACGCGATCGACCTGACCGTCGAGCCGGGTGAGATCCACGCGCTGCTCGGCGAGAACGGGGCCGGCAAGTCGACCCTGATGAACGTGCTCTACGGCCTGTACCAGCCGGACGAGGGCCAGATCCTGATCGACGACGAGGTGGTCACGTTCGCGGGCCCCGGTGACGCGATCGGCGCCGGGATTGGCATGGTGCACCAACATTTCATGCTGGTACCGGTGTTCAGCGTCGCGGAGAACGTGATGCTCGGACGGGAGTGGACCACCGGCCCGCTCGGCGTGTTGTCCCGCTCGACCGCCCGCACCCGGGTCCGCGAGCTGTCCGAGCGCTACGGCCTCGACGTGGACCCGGACGCCCCCCTCGGCGATCTGCCGGTCGGCGTGCAGCAGCGGGTGGAGATCCTCAAGGCGCTGGTGCACGACGTGGATGTGCTCATCCTGGACGAGCCGACCGCGGTGCTCACGCCGAGGGAGATCGACGACCTGATCCGCGTGATGCGCGAACTGCGCGAGTCCGGCAAGTCCATTGTGTTCATCACGCACAAACTCCGTGAGGTCAAGGCGGTCGCGGACCGGATCACGGTGATCCGGCGGGGCAAGGTGGTCGGCGCGGCGTCCCCGTCGGCTCCTGAGGAGGAACTGGCCAGCATGATGGTCGGCCGCGAGGTGCAACTGGTGGTGGACAAGCCACCGGGCACCGCAGGTGATGTGGCGCTGCGCATCGCGGGCCTGACCGTCCGGGACGACCGCGGCTCGGTCACCGTCGACGACCTGAGCCTCGACGTGCACGCGGGCGAGATCGTCGGCCTGGCCGGCGTGCAGGGCAACGGCCAGGAGGAACTGGTGGAGGCGCTGCTCGGGGTGCGCCCGCCGGAGTCTGGCTCGATCACCCTCAACGGCGCGGATCTCGTTGGCAGGGCACCGAAGTCGGTACTGGCGGACGGCCTCGGCTATGTCCCGGAGGACCGCCAGCACGACGGTCTCGTCGGCACGTTCACGGTGGCCGAGAACCTGGTGCTCGACCTGTACGACCGGATGCCGTTCGGTACCGGCGTCGGGCTGCGGCTCGGCGAGATCCGGCGCAACGCACGGCAGCGGGTGGCCGAGTTCGACATCCGTACGCCGTCCATCGACGCGACCGCGAGCACGCTCTCCGGTGGCAACCAGCAGAAAGTGGTGCTGGCACGGGAGATGTCCCGGCCGCTGAAGCTGTTCGTGGCGTCGCAGCCGACCCGTGGTGTGGACGTCGGCGCCCAGGAGTTCATCCACAAGCGGATCATCGCCGAGCGGGACAACGGCACGCCGGTGGTGATCGTGTCGACCGAACTGGACGAGATCCTGGCGCTCGCCGACCGGATCGCGGTGATGTACCGGGGCCGGATCATCGGTGAGCTGCCGGGCGGCGCGTCCCGCGACGAGGTCGGCCTGATGATGGCGGGGGTCGCACCGGAGCAGGCGCACGCGGAGGCCGTGGCGAACCCGAGCGAGTTGGCCGCCGTCGATCTCGCGCAGAAGAAGGCATCCCAGGGCGGTCAGGAGTCGCAGCCATGACGGTGACCCTCGAGAAACCGGCCGACGCGGCCGAATTCCTGCCCGACGAGAAGCCCAAGCGTGGCGACGGCTGGCTCGTCACCGTGCTCGCGGTCGTGGTGGCGCTGGTGCTCGGCGGCGTGCTGATGATCTTCACGGACTCCACCGTGCAGTCCGATCTCGGCTACCTCCTGGCCGCACCGGGCTCTTTCTTCTCCGACGCGTGGCACGTGGTGGCCAGCGCGTACGAGGCCATGTTCTCCGGCGCCGTCTACGACATCCACAACGACGGAACGCTGTCCGGCATCCTCGGCCCGCTGTCGGACACCGCGATCTCGGGCGCGCCGCTGATCTGCGCCGGCCTCGGCATCGCGTTGGCGTTCCGCTCGGGCCTGTTCAACATCGGTGCCGAGGGCCAGATCGTGCTCGGCGCGTTCTGCTCCGGGTACGTCGGCTTCGCGTGGCACCTGCCGGTCGTGGTGCACCTGCTGGTCGCGATCGTGGCCGGGGTCGCCGGTGGCGCGCTGTGGGGGTTCATCCCGG
>DATBCR010000109.1:0-10288 GCA_036270375.1 Pseudonocardiaceae bacterium
CGGATGTCGACGCCGTGCTCGCGGCCGGACGGAAAGCGTTGCGCGCCAAGGCTCTGGTCGTGCTGGCTCATGATGGCGCGCTCGGCGGGTTCCTGCGCACACTGCACCGTGAACACCCGGACATCGGCATCACGCTGGTCCGGGTGCCACCCGGATGCGCGGATGCCGCCCGATGGCATGCCGAGCCGGGACGATGGCGGGAACTCGTCCTCGGCACGGACGGCGTCGTCCGGGAACCAGTCGAACGGCCGCTGCCCGAGCCAACCGATGAGCCGCCGGTCACCGCCGATGATGTGGTGCTGGTCAGCGGTGGTGGCCGGGGGATCGGCCATGCCTGCGCCCGCGCGCTCGGCCTGCGGTCCGGGGCCGCGCTGGCGATCATCGGGCGCGCGGACCCAGCAACGGACGAGGAACTGCGAGACAACCTGGCCGGCCTGCGTGCGGACGGCCTGCGGGTGGCCTACAGGTCTGCCGATGTCATCCGACACGACGATGTTCGCGCGGCGATTGCGGCGTTGACAGCCGATCTCGGGCCGGTGACCGGCGTGCTGCATGCCAGTGGTGTCAACGAACCGGCCAGGTTCGACCAGGTGGACGCGGCACTGATTCGTCGACATGTTGCGACCAAAGTGGACGGCTTGCGCGCACTGCTCGCCGCGCTTGAGGGAGACCGGTTGCGGCTGCTCGTCACGTTCGGTTCGGTGATCGGGCGCGTCGGGCTGCCCGGTGAGTCGCACTATGCGCTGGCCAACGGCGCGCTGCGGGCCGAGGCCGAGCGGCTGGCCGGCGAACTGCCGAACTGCCGGGTCCGGCACATCGACTGGTCGGTCTGGTCCGGCACCGGCATGGGGGAGCGGCTCGGTGTACTGCGAACGCTCGAATCCGTTGGTATCACACCGATCCCGGTCGCCGAGGGCACGGAGTCGTTCCTCCGGCTGCTTGCCGGCCCCGAAGTCGCCGTGTCGGTGCACGGCCGGCTCGGCACCACGCCGCCCGACCAAACCGGCGGGTTCCTGCGACGGATCCGGGTGTACGAGCCGGGAGTCGAGGTGGTGGCGGATGTGGAGTTGACGGCGGCTGACCCGTACCTGGCCGATCACCGGCTGGACGGCATCCCGGTGCTGCCCGGAGTGGTCGGCCTCGAAGCGTTGGCGCAGGCCGCTTCGCTGGTGGCCGGGCGGGCGTTGACGGTGGCCGAGAACGTCGCTTTCGACCGCCCGGTCACCGGTACCACGATCCAGGTCTGCGCGCTGCGCAGGGGCGATGTCGTGGAAACCGTGTTGCGCCGCGCGGACGTCGACCACTTCCGCGCCGAATTTCCGTTGTCCAGCAAGGACGACAGCGATGCACCGGCGTTGGTCGATGGCGGCGATCCGATCCCGGCCGACCAACTGTACGGCCCGCTGTTCTTCCATACCGGCAGGTTTCGTCGGGTCGCGACCGTGTCTCCGTCTGGATCGCGGGCCTGCCGGGCCACGCTGACCGAGGATGCGGGCGATCCGTGGTTCGTGCCGGTGCTCGGCCCGCCCACCCTGCTCGATGGCACCGTGCACGCGCTGCAGTGCTGCGTGCCGCACCGCAGGCTGCTGCCGGTCGGGTGCGAACGGGTCGAGTTCCGGTATCGCGGCGGCCCGCTCGAACTGCACGCGCGGGAGCGATGCGCGGTCGGCGGCGAGTACACGTGGGACGCGGTGGCCGTGGACACCGCCGGCCGGCCGGCGATCCGGTGGGCGGGCCTCCGGCTGCGGGACGCCGGCCCGCTGCCGCGTGACGAGCCGTGGCCCGTCGCGCTGCTGGCGGTGTTCCTGGAACGGTGTGCGCACGGCGTCGGACTGGACCCCGCACTGCGGGTGGCCGTCGCAGAGCCGTTCGCGGTGGCCGTGCCGGCCGGGCACGGGGCCGCGTGGGAAGTCGTTGGCGGGCAGGGGGATCGCACCGATGCCTGGCTGATCGACGCGTTGGCCCGGCCGTGCGCGGAGCCGGTCGACACGCGGGCCGCCCGTGCGTCTGCCATGACCAGGTGCCTCGGCCGGCCGGCCGTCGACTGGCGTTTCGTCGGCGCGTACGACGGCGGTTGGGTGCTGTTCGGCTCGGGCGACATGCTCGTGGCGTCGGTGGTCGTGGCGGTCGTGGGAATGCCGGCGCCGGTCGCGGTCGCCCTGTGTACGTCGGAGCCGGGCACGTGACCCGCGACTACGTCTACTCGCACCTGGTCACGCTGGACGAGACCAACCTCGTCGGCAACGTCTACTTCGCGCACTACGTGCGCTGGCAGGGACATTGCCGGGAACGGTTCCTCGCCGACAACGCGCCCGGTGTGCTGGCCGGACTCGACGGCGGGCTCACCATCGTGACCACCGACTGCTCCTGCGACTACCTCGACCAGTTGACCGCCAACGACAAGGTCGAGCTACGGATGACGCTGTGTGACATCGACGGCGGCCGGATCGGCATGGACTTCGCGTACTTCCGGGTCAACGGCGATCTGCCTCGGCTCGTCGCGCGCGGTCGCCAGTCCGTGGCCTGCATGACCCGCGGCCCGACCGGGCTGACGGCGACGACACTGCCAGAGGAGTTGCGGTCGGCGCTCGTACCCTACTTGAAAAACTTATAGTACGATGCGCGGATGGCGGCCAACGGCGAGCGCAACTACCGGCAGTACTGCGGGCTGGCCGCCGCCCTCGACGCCGTCGGCGAGCGCTGGACCCTGCTGGTGGTGCGCGAACTGCTGCTCGGGCCGCGCCGGTACACCGAACTGCTGGCCGACCTGCCCGGCATCGGCACCAACCTGCTCGCGGACCGGCTGCGCAAGCTGTGCGCGCTCGGCGTCGCCGTGCATCACGAGGACGGCTATCGGCTCGGCCCGGCCGGTGACGGCCTGCGTGCGGTGGTGCTCGACCTGTCCAAATGGGGGATCGGCCTGTTGGGTGAACCCACCGAGGACATGGTCACCCGGGCGCACTGGGCACTGCTCGCCGTGCAGGCGATGGCGGACGCGAGCGACCGGCCGGACCTGCGGGAGTCCTACGAGTTCCAGGTGGCGGACGAGGTCTTCCACCTGCGGGTCACCGGCGGTGTGGTGCGCACGCTGCGCGGCCCGGCCGATGACGCTGTGCTACGCATCCGCACCGACCCCACCACTTTCGTGCGGATCGGGGCCGGCGTGGTCGGACCGTTCGAAGCGCTGGCGTCCGGTGCGCTGGAGTTCACCGGCGAACCGGACGCCGTGCTGCGCTGCGCCGCCGTCCTCGGCCTTACAGGCCGCCGACCTTGACCGGGAACTTCTGGATCGTCGCGATCGTCGTGTCCGGGTTCTCCAGGTCGATCAGGTCCACCGGGTTCTGCAACTGATAGAGGTCACCCCTCGGCGGGAACTGGGTGAGCTGGCCGATCAGCTTGGCCGGGTCCTTCGTGGTCAGGATCAGCGGCTCGTACGCCTTGGACGAGCGGATGCCCGCCATCCGCAGCATCGCCTGCGGCTGTTCGACGACCATGGTGAAGCTGAGCACCATGATCTGCTCGAACTTGGGCGGGAAGTGCTGGGTTATCCGCAGCAGACTCTTGGGGTCGACGTCGATGTCGTTCTGCTCGATGGTGATCGAGCCGCCACCCGCACCATTGGACAGCGGCGCGGGCAGATCGGCGGAGACCTTGTGCCCGACGACGCGCAGCCGCACCGAGTTGATCGGGTCGTTGGGATTGACGTCGACCCGAACCTTGATGCCGCCCCGGAAGTCCACGGTGACCAGTGAAGTCCGAATCTGCAACGGGGTGTTGATGGCAAGGCAGCTGCACGGGATCTCCGCGCCGATCGGCGGCAGCAGTGGGTCTGGCCGCCCTGGTGCGGCGGGTCTGCCCTGGGCGGCGTTGGCGGACTGCGGGTGTAGGAAACCGGCCGCGGCCACACCACCGGCGGCTGCTGCGGCGGCCGCGCCCTTGAGGAAGTCCCTGCGGTGCGAGACGCCCGTCGGGTCGGCGTGTTCGTTGTCGTCTGACGTTGGCATGGTGATCGTCCTCCACGGATGTGCGGATCCAGCCAACTTGAATTTAAGGTAGTAATGCGCGCTGTGGCGGATCCGGGAGCCAGGTCCACCTGGTCGTGTCCGGCACGGTGACGGACTGTCACACCGCTCTGGCACAGTGGGCCGCATGACCGATCAGGCGACGAAGGCCGCTGCGTTCCGCGCCCTGCACGACCAACCGCAACCACTGCTGCTGCCGAATCCGTGGGACGCCGGCACCGCACGCCTGCTGGCCGGCCTCGGCTTCGATGCCCTCGCCACGACCAGCCTCGGCGCGGCCAACGTGCTCGGCCGCAGGCGCGTCCGGCGGCAGGACGTCCTGGACAACCTCCGCGTCATCAACGAGGCAACGCCACTGCCGGTGACCGCCGACCTGGAGAACGGCTTCGCCGACGACCCGGCGGAGGCGGCGACGATGGTCCGGGACGCCTACGACTACGGCGCGGTCGGCGGGTCCGTCGAGGACGCGACGGGCGATCGCCAGGCGCCGATCTACGACTTCGAACTGGCCGTCGACCGAGTCCGCGCGGCGGTCGAGACGGCCCGCGCGCTGCCGGACCCGTTCGTGCTGACGGCGAGGGCCGAGAACCTGCTGTACGGCATCGACGATCTCGACGACACGATCAAGCGCCTCCAGGCGTTCGAGGCTGCGGGCGCCGACGTGCTGTACGCCCCTGGCCTGCACACACTCGACGACATGCGAGCCGTCGTGTCGTCGGTGGGCAAGCCCGTCAACATCGTGATGGGCTTCGCGGACCCGTCGATCACGTTGGCGCGGATGGCCGAGATCGGCGTGCGGCGCGTGAGCATCGGCGGCGCCCTGTCCAGGATCGCGCTGGCCTCGTTTCTTGGTGCCGCACAACAGATGCGTGCCGGCCGGTTCGATTTCGTGGCCGATCTGCACCCGATTGCCGAGCTGCACCAGGCGTTCGAGCGCTAGGCGGTCATTGACAAAAATACTTTGTGCGTACAGGATGATTTGTGTGATGAGAGACCTCCTGTACCTTGAGCGCGTCGAGCAGGCCGAGACGCTGCTCAAACCGCAGCGCATCGAGCTGTTGCGGCAGTTGGCCGAGCCGCGCTCGTGCACCGAGGTCGCCGCCCGGCTGGATCAGACCCAGCAGCGCGTCTACTACCACGTCAAGCGGCTCGTCGAGCACGGCCTCGTCACCCAGGTCGCCGAACGCCGGGTGCGCGGCATCAACGAGGGCGTCTACCAGGCCACCGCGCGCGCCTACTGGCTTTCCCCCCGTCTCGTCGGCCGGATCGGCCAACGCCAGCAACGCGACGAGGCCAGCCTCGGCTACCTCCTCGACCTCATGGAAGACGTCCAGTCCGACGTCGCCGCCCTGCACGCCCAAGCGGTCCGCCGAGCAGCCGGGCCCGCCGACGAGCCGGACCTGCCGTCACTCGGCGTCTCCGGCGAGATCCGGGTGCGACCGGACCGGCGCCCCGAGTTCATGGCCGACCTGAAGGCCGCCCTGCAGGGCCTGTTCACCAGATACGGCGGCGCCGAAGGTGACGCGTTCAAACTCGCCGTCGCCTGCTACCCCGACCGCCCGCACGACGAAGACGACAGAAGTCGACAAGGAGAAGAAGACCGATGACCACGTTGAAGAAGCGCATCCGGATCGCCGCCCCGCCGCAGGCGGTACACCGTGCTCTCATCGACCCGGCGGCATTGCGGGTCTGGCTCGCCGAACACGCCGAGGTGGACCTGCCCGACCGGTACCAGTTCTGGGGTCGCTTCACCCCGGACGGCGAAGCGCCGCACCAGCGCCTGCGGCACGTCGACGACAGCTCGCTGCGCTTCGACTGGGAACTGGACGGCGTCGCCACGACCGTCGACATTGGACTGACCGCCGAATCAGGACCGGGTGTGGACAGCGGATCGACCCTGCTGACGCTCACCCAGACCGGGGTCATCGGCTGGCCGGAGGTGCTGACGGACGACTGCGACCGCGGTCTGATGCACACCTACTGGGCGCTGGCCCTTGCCAACCTGGCCGACTACGCAGAAGGGCGGGAACCCGTGGCGCGGTGCGACTTCACCAGCGCGGTGCTGCGCCGCGAGATACTGATCGACGCCGATCGGCTCGCGGTCTACGCGTCGCTGACCGAGCCGGAGCAGTTCTCCCGGTGGTCCTGCGTGCAGCTCGATGCCGAGCTGCACCCTGGCGGCCGCTGGGCGATGGGCGGATTCGAGACGAACAGCGAACCCGCGCACATCGTCGACATCCAACCGGGCCGCTCGATGTCGGTCGACTGGGGCGACATGGTGGAGTCCTGGGAGCTGGCCGACTCGGCGGGGCGCACCCGCCTGACGTATGTCCACAGCGGATTCGACGAAACCCGGCCGCCGTACTCCGGCTGGATGGGTGCGCTCGGCGGCCTGGCGGAACTGCGCCGCTACCACGAAAACAAGAACTGGCACACGATGTGGGTCGAGGTACACCTCGAAGGCCTCCCGGAAGGACTCCTGACGATCAACTAGCCGGCGCTTCGCCAGCGGCAAGACGGTCAGTTCAGGCCGAAGACCACCTCGACCGTGACCGACAGTTGGCTCGTGCCCGGGTTCACGGGTACCGGCACGGATGCGCCGGCCGCGTTCCGGGGGACCGGGATCGGTTGGTTGTCCGTGGTTTCGTTGACGCGGATCACCGGGCCGAGGCTGCGGCCGGCGGCGGTGGCGTACTGGGTGGCTTTGGCTTTCGCGTCGGCGAACGCTGCGGTGCGGGCGGCGGACAGCAGGGCCGTGTTGTCGCGTAGGTCGAACGTGACGCCGGTGATGGCGGTCGGGTTGCCGCCCGCATTGGCCGCGGCGGTGATCGCGGCGCCGGCCCTTGCGAGGTCGCGCAGCTTCGCGGTGAGGGATTCCGTTGCCACATAGCCGTTCACGGTCTGCCGGTTGTTGTCGTAACGGTAGTCGGTGTCGAGCGTGAGCCCGGACGTGGCGAGGTCGGCGTCGGCGACACCGCTGCCGGTGAGCGAAGCACGGACCTTGTTCATCGTCGAACTGGCGTCCGACAAGGCGCTTGAGGCGTCGCCGCGTGTGACGCGCACGCTCAGGCCGAGGGACAGCACGTCCGGCACTCCGGTCACCTGACCGAGGCCGGTCACGGTGATGCCGGGGAAGCCGTCGGCCGGCCGGGCGGTGGGCGTCGCCGCGAAGGCAACCGGTGCCACGCCGTTCGGCCCGCTCAGGGCGTTGCCGGCGACGAAAGCGCCAACCAACGCGGCCGTTGCGAGTAACCCGGTCACGGCCGTACGTCTGGTGACGGTGACGGTCAGCGGCATGACGTCCTCCAAGGGGGTGTGCTGCCGCTGAGACGGAACACGGGGTGCACAAGGTTGCTCCAGGTTGCTGATGTGTGTCGACCGAGTGCGCGGGGAGTTAGCCTTGTGTCATGCGGCTTCGGTCCGGTGTCGGTGCGGGTCTGGTCGTCGTGGCCGTTGTCGTCGCCGTGGTCGTGCTGCGCGCGCACTCGGGGCCGACCAACCTGCCGATCGGCGGGTCCGACAGCCAGCCGCCCCCCGCGCCGGTGGTGGACGCCCGGTCCCAGGCGCTGACCGCCGACTTCCGGCACATCACGCTCCTGCCGGCCACCGTCCGGCTCACCGACGACCCGGACACCCTGCCTGGCCCGATGTTCTACCGCTTCGTCGACACCGAAGGCGGCCACAACCTGGTTCGCTACTCCGCGGACGGGCTTCTGGTGCGCGCCAAGGACAACGCCGTGCTCGACCGCGTCATGGTGACCGTGTGGGGCGCGGACCGGCGCACCATCGACGTGGCCGACCTCGTCAAGTGCGATCCGAGCGCGCACTACATCGGACCATCGTGCACGCAGCGGTCCTTCCCCAACGGCGTGCGGGCCAAGGTGGTCCGCAATCCGGTCTTCGCGCAGACCATGGCGTCGGACGCGACCGAGGGCTGGCCGTCGCACCTGCAGACCGAACTGGAAGTCGCCTACCGCAACGGCACGCTGCTGACGATCACGGTCGACTCGGTGGACGGGGCCGGCATTCCGCTCAACGACGCCGCGATGTTCCGGCTGGCCACGATCGCGGGCATCGGCGCGTAACCTCTTACGAACTGCCGTGTTGCAGTGTCGCCACGATGCCGTAGACGGCGAACGCACACGACACGACAGCGAGCGTCCACGCCGGCAGCGCGCGGCCGCCCCGCTTGGCGACGAACCTCGGATACACGGCGGACACGACGAGTTGGCTCAACCACAACGCGATCAGCGACGGCCGGAGCAGATTCTGGTAGAAGCCGTCCGGATTGATCAGGCTGATCGGTGCCGTGACGACGAGCGCCACCGCGACCACCGCCGTGACCTGGCGCAGTGACCGGCCGGTCAACGCGTGCACCAGCCGGGTCAGCGCGATGTACTCGACCAGCATCACGCCCGCCGTGCTGGCGGCCACGCCGATGCCGATCGACACGGCCAGTGCATGGGTGCCGAACACCTGCGCCACCGCGACACCGGGAATGGCCTCGAAACCGAACGACGGGTTGGCGGCGAGCGGGAACACCGTCGCCACAACGCCCGCCGCCACCAGCAGGTAGCCGGCGAGAAGGCCGCGCGGGATCGTCCGATGTGGACGGACGACCTCGCCGCCGAGGAACAGCGGCAGGCTGCCGCACACGTACAGCAGCGCGGTCTGCCCTGCGGCCTTGGCCAGCGCGCCGGCCGGCGCGGTCGCGCCGAACGAGCTGATCGGCGCGTCGTGCCCGATCGTCACGGCCGCCAGGATGCCCACGAGCACCAACTGCCCCACGGCGAGCAGGCCGGTGGTCGCCAGCGCCGCGGATCGCCCGGCCAGCATGATCGCGGCCAGTACCACGGGGATCGCGATCTCCAGCATCGGTTGGTAGGGGCCGATTCCGGGCAGGACGACGGGCAGCGTGTCGTAGACGATCGCGGCCGTGGTGTAGAGCAGGTACAACACGTAACTGAGCAACCAGAACCCGGCCTGCACGCGGGCGACGCGCCGCCCGGCGGCGGCTTCGACGAACGCGTAGAGACCGCCGGAACTGGCGATTTCCCGGGAGTAGCGCAGCATGATCGCCAGCGGCGCACCGAACACGACGGCCGCGGCGACCATCTCCAGGCCCGCCGACGCGCTGCTGTCGGCGGCGATGCTGGGTGCGGCCTGCGCGGCGAGCGCGAGCGGCCCGCCGAGCGCGGTGACCGTCACCCCGAGGAACGCCCACCGGCCGATCGGCCGCCCACTGGTGGTGGCCGGCCGATCGGGTGCGACGGATACCCGGGTGGTGGGACTCACGCCCAGCCGCCACCCCCACCGCCACCGCCGCCGGACTTGGGGCTCGTCGGTGGTGGGGCCGCGGGTTTGATCATGGTGCCGGCCGGCGCGAGCATGAACCACACGCCTTGTACGCCTTCACCTTTGGTCTGGCCGGCACTGGAGTCGTTCTGGAAGTAGTACAGCGGGTGGCCGGCGTAGGTGACCTGGGTCGTGCCGTCGGTCCGTTTGGTGGTACCGACATTGGCGGCCACCGCGGTGCCCGATACGGCCACCGGGCCGGTGGCCAGCAACTGCGGCCACGCCGTCGCACAGGCACCGTAACAACTCGACGTGGTGCCCTTGTCCGATGTGAACATGTACAGCGTCTTGTCGGTCGAGTCGGCCAGGAACACGCCTGCGGTACCCTGCTCGGTCTTCAGGGTCACCGACGGGGCGGCCGACGTGGTTGTGGCCGGCGCACTCGATGTCGTGGTTGTCGTGGCTGCGGCCGTCGTGGTGGTCGTGCTACCTGAGCTGGCTGCCGGCGTGCTGCCGCCGCATGCGGCGGCCAGGATCGCGACAGCGGCCAGTGAGAAGCCGAATCCCAGTGTTCGTCTTGAAATCCGACCTTGCATGGTGCCTCCTTCCGTGCCGATGCGGGCCCGGTCGTCGGTCTGTCATCAGCTATACACGTTCCGTACGGACCGGGTGGCCGAAAGGTTTGTTTCGTATTTTCATGAATTAACAGACCAGCAGTCGGTGATCGGTCGGGCCGACGCGGCCGCACCGAGCGCTGGCAGGCCGTATGCGGTTTCCAGGGTGCGCAACAAGCTGTAGTGGTCGATGTGTTCCGCGTAGCGGCCGGGTTTGACCTGTGCGCCGACGATGATGGTGGGGATCTGGTTGGCCTGCGAGAAGTCGTCCTCGTCCCATGTCACGACCAGCAGGCCGCGATGGGTGCGCGCCCAGTTCACGTACCCGTCGAGGCCCGTGCGGAGCCAGGCGTCGGC
>DATBCR010000110.1:0-2727 GCA_036270375.1 Pseudonocardiaceae bacterium
GTTGAAGGCTTCGGAGACACCGAATCCGTCGATCCGCTGGAACGTCGTGCCGCCGTCGATCGCCACCGTCGACGCGGCACTCGCGGGTGCGTGCCCGGTGGCGAACACGGAACCGACGACGGCCGCGGCGGCGATCAACCCGATCCGGCGTGTGGTATGAGACATCCGAGCCTCCGTTCGGTGTGCGTGCCACGAGCTTCCCGCAACCCCGGCGACAACGCTGCACCGCGCGGACGACAAAGACGTTCCGTGCACGTCACGGCCGTCCTTGCGAGCCGACGGCGGGTGAAAGTTGCACGTTCACTGTTGACACATAACCTTTGACTTCCCCGATACGGCGTGGTTACGTAAGCGCTTAACCTACGTAACCGCTTAACCAAGGACGTGATCTTGACCGACCGGTCCACGATCTACCAGGTGGCGCGGCTGTCTGGCGTGTCGACGGCGACCGTGTCGCGTGTGATGCGCGACGGCTCCGGGTTCTCCATGGCCACCCGTGATCGCGTGCTCAAGGCGGCGGCCGAACTCGGCTGGCTGCCCAGCGGTCCGGCGCGTGGCCTCGCGTCACGCCGTGCCGGCATCGTCGGCCTGCTGTTCCCCGACCTCGACCAGTCCGGCGAGGCTGAACAGGAGTCGCCGCTGTACGTGGACGAGGTGATCCGGGGCGCGGAACGCGCGGCCACGTCCGTCGGTGACGCCGTGCTGATCGCGGCGACGCACACGTCCTCCGGCCGGCAGCTCGCGTTCTCCGTTGCGGGCAAGGTGGACGGGCTCGTCGTGATGGCCCGCAGCCTGTCCCAGCAGGACATTGCCGCGATCGCCCGTAGCATCCCGGTGGTCATGCTGGCCAACCGGGCCCGGCGCGGACTGGACGTCGTCAGCGCGGACAACCGAGGTGGCGCGCGGGACATGACAAGCCACATGATCGAGGTGCACGGCTGCCGGGAGATCGCGTTCGTCGGTGGGCCGGCACGGTCGCCGGACTCCGTGGCCAGGTTCGCCGGCTTCCAGGACGCACTGCGCGCGGCTGATCTGTCCACACCGGACGAACCGGCCGCAGCCGGTGGTTTCACCGAATCCGGTGGCGCACGGGCGATGCGGGAACTGCTGGCGCACGGGCGACGGCCTGAGGCGATCGTGTTCGGCAACGACGAGATGGCGATCGGTGCGCTGAGTGTGTTGCGCGCGGCCAGGATCCGCGTGCCGGTGGACATCGCCGTGACCGGATTCGACGACATCGCCGCCGCGCGGCACGTACACCCGCCGCTGACCACCGTGCGCCAGCCCATGCGGCAGCTGGGCGAGCGATCCGTGCGGCTGCTGCTGGACCGGCTCGACCAGCCGACCGCGCCGAGGCGCTCGATCACGCTGCCGGTCGAGATGGTGCCGCGCCGCAGTTGCGGCTGCCGGCCACCCGCGAAAGGACGCACGACATGACGAGCGAGACGACGGCCAGAGCGGACTTCGAACGGCGGATCTACCGACGGCTGACCGACACCTCGAACGCCGACCCGGCACTCGCGCTGCCGGCGCCGCACCAGGTGACCGCGGAACCCGCCGTGGGTCACGTCAAACTGGACTGGCCCGTGGTGCCCGGTGCGGCCGGTTACCTGATCGAGCGGATCGACGGGGACGGCGAAGCCAGGCTGGTACAGCACGGCGGCAGCGATGTGGCCGCCGTCGTCGCACCGCCGTTCGCGGACACCGGACTGGCCGACGGCGTCGAGTACCGCTACCGGGTCGGGGCGGTCGCCGGGGCGGATCAGCCGGCGTGGACCTGGTCGGACCCGGTGTCCGTGCGCACGCGGCCAGGGCAGGCCGAGGACGTCGCGGTGCGCGTCGACGCGGGCGTCGTCACCGGCAGGCTGAACCGGTTGTGGCACATGATCGGATCCGAACGGCTGACCCAGCTGACGTTCGGCGACGACGGCAACGGCAACGACATCGGCGCCGAGTTCGCGGAAGCGTTGCGCCGCGCGCACGACGACCTGGGTGTCACGCACGTCCGCGCGCACGCGATCCTGCACGACGACAATGGCGTCGTCACCGAATCCGGCTACTCGTTCGAGCGGATCGACGCGCTGTACGACCGGATTCTCGGGCTCGGCGTGCGGCCGATCGTGGAACTGTCCACCATGCCGGCCACGCTGGCCCGCGATCCCGCACAGACCGTGTTCACCTACCGGGGCATCATCTCGCCACCGCGTGACTGGACACAATGGAGGGAACTGGTCGGCGCGCTCGCCGCGCACCTGGTGGACCGCTACGGGATCGAGGAGGTCGCCGAATGGGGATTCGAGGTGTGGAACGAGCCGAACCTGGTGGTCTTCTGGTCCGGCACCCAGGCCGAGTATCTGCGCCTCTACGACGAGGCCGCCCGCGCGATCAAGGACGTCGACCCGAGACTCCGGGTGGGCGGCCCGTCATCGGCGGCGGGCGAATGGGTGGAGGTGCTGGCCGCGCACGCCAGGGAGCACGACGTGCCGCTGGATTTCGTCACATCGCACACCTACGGCAACCTGCCGCTGGACGTCCGGCCCGCGCTGCGGCGGCACGGTTTCGACGGGATTCCGGTGTGGTGGACGGACTGGGGTGTCGGATCGACCCATTTCGGCGAAATCCACGATGGAGTCGCGGGCGCGCCGTTCGTCCTGAGTGGATTCGCGTCCGCCCAGGATCGGATGGAAGCCGTCGGGTACTGGGTGATCAGCGATCACTTCGAGGAAC
>DATBCR010000111.1:0-3282 GCA_036270375.1 Pseudonocardiaceae bacterium
CACCGGACTACCAACCGTCCTATTTAGACCAGAACGTGGCCGGCGTGCACGTGCACCATCTGTTCGCCGTCGTCGAGAAGGGGTCCAACACGGAACCGTCGAGCAAACCCAACTGGCAGCGCTACCTCGACCTCGACCGGCCGATGGCAGCCCTGGAGATCGGTCCACAACCCTGACCGCGCAGCCCCGGCGTGGCCCGCTGACCTGGGGACAGCAACTGCTGTGGCTCGGCTATCTGGCCAGTCCGCCGGACCGACGCAGCGGCCACACCGTTGTGCAGGGCTTCGACGTGCCGGCCGCGGCCACGCCGGCCATGGTGTCGGCCGCGCTGAGTGCGCTGGTCGAACGGCACGAGACCCTGCGCAGCACGTTCCACCAGGCCGCCGACGGCACCGCATACCAGGTCGTCCATTCGACCCAACCCGTTGCGCTGCTGGAAGTGCCGGCGCTGGACGCAGCGGCCGAGATCACGGCGGTGAGCGCCGAACTCAAGCGGGTCGCGTTCGATCTGGCCGAGGACGGCCTGATCCGTGCGGCGCTCGTGCTGGTCGACGGCCGGCCGGCGCACCTGCTCGTGGCCACCCACCATGTCGTCGTCGACGGGTGGAGTTGGGGAGTGTTGCGCCGCGAGTTCGACGCGCTGGTCCGCGCCGCCATCGCCGGTACCGCGCCGGACCTGCCACCTGTCCCCTGGCAGCCGCTCGACCAGGCCGAACTTGAGCGGTCGGCGCAGGGACAGCGGGCGAACGCGGCGGCGCTGGCGTACTGGGAGCGGCAGTTCGCCGTGCTGCCCGACCGGGTCCTGCCGGGCACCGAGGACGACCCGTCCGGCCAGCACCTGGCCGTCCTGCGGTCACCGGCCCTCGCCACGGCACTGATCTGGCTGTCTGCGCACCACCGGGTGGTGGACTCGACCTTGGTGCTGGCCGCACTCGGTGCCGTGCTGGGCATGGTGACCGGTCGGGACCGATCCATCGTGATGACCATGTCCAACAACCGGATGACCGGCCGCGCCCGGAACCTGGTGGCCTGCCACGCCCAGTACACCGTGGTCAACCTCGACCTGCGGGGCGATCCGTCGTTCGCGGAACTGATCGATCGGGCCGGTGCCGCCGTGCTCGTGGCCTATCGGTACGGCCACTACGACTTCGCGGCGATGAAGGCACGCGAGCGGGCGGTGGCGGAGCGCCGCGGCATCGTGTTCTCGCAGCCGGCCGGCCTCAACTTCAAGCGGTACGTCGACCAGACGCCGGCCAGAGCCGATCCGGGACCGGTACCGCTGTTGTCCACAGTGGACAGCCAACTTGAAGTCCTGCCGGTCGGTGGCAGCTGTGCCCGCGGCGTGGTGCTGCTGTCGGTCCGGCCGGCACAGGACACCGCGGAACTGGAACTGCTGGCGGACGGGGCGGCGATGCCGCCGAAGGACCTGGCGAACCTGGTGCGCGCCATGGAGTCGCTGTTGTTGGCCGGCATGGCCGATCCCGCCCTGCGGCTGTCCGACCTTGCCACCCAGTGCGATGTGCACCCGTCCCCGCGCGGACCGGACTGGGCGCTGGTTGACCACTGCTGGGTGCACCTGACCGAGGTCAGCACCGCCCTGCGCGGCTGTCCCGGTGTCACGGCCGCCTTCGCCACGGTCGACGGGGACTCACTGGTCGCCTATGTCGCGGTGGACGGCGCGCCGCCGGCCGCCGATGCGTTGCGTGAGCATGCGTTGCGCGCCGCGACGGCCGGACTCGCGGTGATCGCGCCACACCGGTACGTACTGTGCCGCACGGCGCCCGCCGACCAGCACGATCCGGCCGCGTGGCAACGCGTCGAAACGCTGGCGTCCGAGTGAGCAGACTTATGCTCATATCCGCCACAACGAATACGTGACGCCCCGGTGACATCCACTCCGCAGACTTGAACCATGTCTGGGACCGATCTCGCCACCAAGCTGGACGGCTACCGGGCACACCTGCGCGGGCGACTGGAATTCTGGCTGGAGACGAAACTTCGCGACCGCCGCATGCACAAGATGGCGGCCTACCACCTCGGCTGGCTCGACGCGGACCTGATGCCCGCCACCGCGCCGGACACCGGCAAACACCTGCGCCCCGCGCTGTGCTTCCTGGCGTGCGAACATGTCGGCGCCGGACCGGAACGCGCGTTGCCCGGCGCGGCCGCCGTCGAACTCGTGCACAACTTCTCGCTCGTGCACGACGACATCCAGGACGGCAGCCCGCTGCGCAGGCACCGTGCGACGGTGTGGTCGCTGTGGGGCGTCGGCCAGGGCATCAATGTCGGCGACGGCCTGTTCACGTTGGCCCAGCTAGCACTGCTGGAACTGGACGACGGCGGGACCGGGCTACCGCCGGCGATCCGGATCGAGGCTGCCGGCGTGTTGAACCACACCTGCCTCGCCCTGTGCGAGGGGCAGGTCCGTGACCTCGACTTCGTGGATCGGCCCGCGGACGGGCTGCGCGGCTATCTGGCCATGATCGCGGGCAAGACCGGCGCACTGTTCGGCTGTGCCGCCGAGTTGGGCGCGCTGCTCGGTGGGGCGCCGGCCGACGTCGTGCGGCGCTTCGGCCGTTTCGGTCGCGCGCTCGGTGCGGTATACCAGATGCGGGACGACATCGCGGGCGTCTGGGGTGATCCGGACGAGACCGGCAAGCTGCCGACCGATATCGTGCGGCGAAAGCATGGCCTGCCAACGACTCTGGCCACCATCTCGGCGTCCGACCATGACCGGGCCGAGCTGTGTGCGCTGTATGCCTGCGGGCGTCCGCTCGACGAGTCCGAGGTCGACTGGGTGATCGGGCTATTCGACCGGTTGGGAATTCGCGACGAGGCCGAGCGACTGGCCGCGCGGCGGTTGGACCGCGTCGAGCGCCTGTTGCATGCCGTCGCACCGGCGCCGGACCTGACCGGTCCGCTGGCGGAGTTGATCGACGTCGTTGCCGGACGAGTCCCGATGACCGTCGCGGCGGAGGAGGGGCGATGAACGAACAGGCATCGACACGACCACGGTCGCGACGGTGGTGGTCGTGGTTGGGTGCGGTACTCATGGTGCTGCCCTGCCCGCTGTGGCTGGTGTTCGCCGCCCTCGGCGTCGGCGGCCTCGGCGGTGGTGCCGCAACCGGCGGGAATTCGGTGCTGTCCACGGTGTTCATCGTGATCTCGGTAGTCGGCCTGCTGCTGACCGGATGGCGCGCCGCGGTGTACTTCTGGCGCCGGCAACACCGCACGTCCTAGGCCAGCCGTACCGCCCGGTCCAGCCAGGACAGCACACCCGTC
>DATBCR010000112.1:0-3330 GCA_036270375.1 Pseudonocardiaceae bacterium
CTCGGCGGCCGACAGGTCCCAGCTCACCCGGAACGGCGTGGCTTTCGCCGGCTCGCCGTGGAAGTCGGTCACGTCGTAGCCGTCGCGGGTGATCCCCACCAGCTGGTCCTGACCGAGTTCGACGGCGTCCCGCGTGTGTTCGATGAACGCGGCCACGTCGGACGCGACGAAGTGCTCGCCGGTGCCGACACCGACCACCAGCGGCGACGACCGGCGCGCGGCGACCACCTTGTCCGGCTCGTCGGCGTGCGTGACGACAAGGGTGAACGCGCCCTCCAGCCGGCGGCACACGGCTCGGACGCTTGCCGGCAGGTCACCGGCGGTGTCGCCGGTCCGGTAGGCGAGCGCGATCAGGTGCGCCGCGGTCTCCGTGTCGGTGTCGCTGGCCATCTCGACGCCGGCCGCCTCGAGTTCGCGGCGCAGCGCGGCGAAGTTCTCGATGATGCCGTTGTGCACCACCGCGAGCCTCCCCGTGGCATCGGAGTGCGGGTGCGAGTTGCGGTCCACCGGGGCGCCGTGCGTGGCCCACCTGGTGTGCCCCATTCCCACCGTGCCGGCGAATCCGGTGCGGCCGACCCGGTCCAGCTCGGCCTCCAGGTTGGCCAGCCGGCCCGCCTTGCGTTCCACGGCAAGGCCCGCGTCGGTGACGACGGCCACGCCGGCTGAGTCGTACCCGCGGTACTCGAGCCGTCGCAGGCCGTCAAGGACGACGTCCAGCGCCGGGCGGTTGCCTACGTAACCCACGATTCCACACACAGGGCACAGACTAGCTACACCATTGATGTCGCCCGGCCGTGTAGTGCCGACCGGTCTTCGCAGCTCAGCGCTACTGTATTGGTCGGGTAAGGTTCAGACCAATTTGCCGGGTGTGGTGTCGGTCGGCCTTGGGGGCTTCGATGGACTACCTTCGGTGCCCATGTCCAGCACGGCGCGGCAGCTGTTTCGAGAACTGAGCAGGCCAGGCCCCCATCAGGTGCTGCGCGGCGAGCTGGCCCTTGTCGGGCTGCCGGGTGTGGTGAGCACACCGAGGTCCGGACTCGGGCTGCCGGCGGTGGTGTTCGGGCACGGGTGGCTGCAGCCGAGTGCGCGGTACCGCGGGCTGCTGCGGCATCTGGCGTCCTGGGGGATCGTGGCGGCATCGGCGGACACGCAGCGTGGACCGTTGCCGTCACACCGTTTGTACGCCGGTGACCTGCGGACGGCGTTGGACGTGTGCGTCGGCGTGCGGCTCGGTGACGGCGAGATCAGCGTCGACCCGGCCCGGCTCGGCTTGGCCGGCCACTCGACCGGGGGTGGGGCGGCCGTGCTGGCGGCGGCCGGAGATACCCGGGTGCGAGCGGTCGCGACGGTGGCGGTGGCGGAGGTCCGGCCGTCGGCGTTGACGGCGGCTCGGGAGTGCGCGATGCCTGGGCTGCACCTGGCTGGTGGGCGGGACCTGATCGCACCGGCGGCCGGGCACGCGGATGCCATCGCGCAGGCATGGGCGGGACCGGTGACGCTGCGGTCGGTACCCAAGGCGACGCACCTGGGGTTCACCGAGGGGCGGCACTGGAGCCAGTTGTTGTTGGACGGCAAGCCGGAGCGGTCGACGCAGCAGGCCGCGTATGCCTTGCTGGCGGCGTTCTTCCTGGTGCACCTGGCGGGTGCGGACCGGTATCGGCCGCTGTTGGACGAGACCATCAAGCAGTGCCCGATCGAATTCCAGCGGTCGCCGGGTGTCGTGACGACCCGGTGAGTCAGCCGGCCGCCGGCGGCCGAGCACGCGGAGGCTGTCGCGCAGGCATGGGCCTTTCTCGTGGCCTGGCCGGCTGAACGCCGGCCTCGTGAGTCAGCCGGCCGCTGGCAGCGAGGCGTGGGTCGGGCCTTTTCTCGTGGCCTGGCCGCCTGAACCAGCGGGTCGCCAGCCTGGTGAGTCAGCCGGCCGCTGGCGGCGGGTCACGCGAAGGCTGTCGCGCGGGCGTGGGCCTTTTCTCGTGACCTGGCCGGCTGAACCAACGGGTCGCCGGCCTGGTGAGTCAGCCGCCCTGTAGCCAGCTCGTGCCTGAGTAGTCGTCGTCCTCGTCGTCGCGGTGGCGGGCTCGGCGGGGGGCTGGGGGTGGCTGCCGGCGGATCGGCGGCGGTGGTGGCTGTTCGTCTTCGACTGGGGGTATGAAGCGGGCGGCGTTGGGGTCGGGGCGGGCCGCCAGTTGTTGGTGGATCTGCTCCTGGGGGATGCCGAACGCCGGGGTGCGGTCGCCGGCGGGGTCGACGGGGGGCGCCTCCGAGAGGGAGACGAGTTCGTCGTTCTCGGTGTGGTCGCCGGGGTGCGGGCCGCCCTCGTGGCCGAAGCGCATTTCCGGGTTCTTGGCCTCGCGGCGTTCGGCGGCGCGGCGGCGCATCGCGTTGATGCGGCTCACCCAGCGTTCGCCGAGTGCCTTGGTGGCCTCGGCGGCCTGCTTGTCGGCCTGGGCCGACTTGTTCATCGCCAGGTCCACGCGTTCCTGGCTTTCGTGCACTGCCGCTTCAGTCGACCGCCGTGCGGCAGCGACGATGTCCTCGTACATTGGCCCCACCCCCGATGTCACCGACCGTCGTCGAGTGTCCCACTGAAGCGGCCGAGTACCTCATCGCCCCGGTCGTCCTCGCGGTCGTCGGTGAACACCTGGCCCTCGAGTCGCCACTGGCTCGCGCCGCGCTGCTGGTCACCGCCGCCCTGGCCGCCGCCACCGCCCATGCCGCCCATCGTCGGCATACCGCCGCCTGCGGGTTGGGGGTGGTCGAGCGCGCCGGGTGGGGCGGACGCCAAGCCAGCGTCGCCGGGTGCGCTGATCGGGGTCACGTCCGTGCCGGCGACACCAGCGTGACCCTGCGCGGGTACACCGCCGAGCATGTCGTGGCCGCCGGTCAGGTGGTCCGCGGCCGCGTGCCCGCCGCCGGCCGCGCCGCCGAGTGCGTTGCTGAACGCCGATGACGGGTCATGCGCGAACGCCGAGCCCGTGCCCGCGCTCACGTCGCCGCCGAGGCCGGACGGCGGCACCGAGGACAGCGCCGTCGACTGCGGTGTCAGGTCGGCCGTCGTGTGCGCTGTCAGGTCCGGTGTCGTGGACTGGCCGGCGGCCGCCGGCTCGGTGAAGCCGACCGGATGGCCTGTGGCGCCGACCGGATGTTGCTGGGTGGCGCGCACGTCGACCGGGCTCGCGGGAGTGCCCGACGCCAGGGGCGTGCCGGAAGCCAGGGGTGCTCCGCTGGGGTCGGTGCCGGCCGGCTTGGCCTGGTCGAGGGTGTACGTGGTCGGCTGGCCGGTGCCGTCGTCGACGGTGACCTTGACCTCGCCGCCTGGCTGTTCCTGGG
>DATBCR010000113.1:0-2679 GCA_036270375.1 Pseudonocardiaceae bacterium
CTTCCGAAGCGAACGCGGTCGCCGGCTGCTGTCGCAAGAGGAGGAGCTCCGGGTCCGGGAACTGCTCGCCGACTACGGCGAACTGGATTCGCTCGGCTATTTCGCCACCCGCAGGGACAAGAGCGTGGTGTTCGCCGAGAACGGGCGCGCCGCGCTGACCTACCGGGTGCTCGGCGGCACGACGCTGGCCAGCGGCGACCCGATCGGCGACCCGGAGGCCTGGCCGGACGCCGTCACGGCGTGGCTCGCCGAAAGCAGGCGCTACGGCTGGCTCCCCGGCGTACTCGGCGCAAGCGAACGCGGCGCGAAGGTCTACACCGACGCCGGCCTGCGCGCCCTGGAGATCGGCGACGAGGCCATCCTCGACGTCCGCGAGTTCACCCTGACCGGCCCCGGCCGCAAGTCCGTCCGCCAGGCCGTCAGCCGGGTCCGCCGCGCCGGCTACACGACCGTCATCAAACGCCACGCCGACCTCCCGCCGGCCGAGATGACTACCATGCTCGATCTCGCGGACCGTTGGCGCGGCGCGGAAACCGAACGCGGCTTCTCGATGGCACTCGGCCGGCTCGGCGACCCGACCGACGGCCGCTGCGTCATGGTCGCCGCCTACGACGGCGAAGGCCGGCTCCGTGGCCTGCTCTCCTTCGTCCCGTGGGGACGGTTCGGCCTGTCCCTCGACCTGATGCGCCGCGACCGGTCCGCCGAGAATGGCCTGAACGAATATATGGTCGCCGAACTCGTCGCGGCCGCCGGAAAGCTCGGCGTACGAAGGGTTTCCCTCAACTTCGCGATGTTCCGCGCGGTGTTCGAGGAGGGCGAGAAAGTAGGCGCGGGACCGGTCCTCCGCGCCTGGCGAGCGATCCTCAGCCTGGCTTCCCGCTTCTTTCAACTGGAATCCCTGTACCGCTCCAACGCCAAATACGGCCCAGGCTGGCAGCCAAGGTTCATCTGCTACCACCGCGGCCGCAAACTGCCGAGGGTCGGCATCGTGGCCGGCATCGCGGAGGGCTTCGTGCCGAGCGTCCGTTCGCTCGTCCGCCGTGGCACCGACCGCGTCCCGGGCACCGCGGGCGTGGCGGCGGAGTTCGTGGCCGGCGTCCGCGCGATCGACGAACGTCCACCGGGGCAGACGATCCACTGGCGGCGCCCGGAACAGGTCCGCGTCCGCATCGCCAAACTCGACGCCCTGCGCGCCGCCGGCATCGACCCGTACCCGGTCGGCTTCGCCCGCGATGAACTGCTCGCCGACATCCCGGCCCGCTTCGTCGACCTGCCCCCGGACACCCACACCGGCCAGCATGTCTCGGTCGCCGGCCGGGTGATCGCGCTGCGCGAACTCGGCGGCCTCTGCTTCACCCGGCTACGCGACTTCAGCGGCGAACTACAGGCGATGCTGTCCGTCGACCAACTCGGCGACACCGGCCTGCACCAGTGGCGGGCCGGCGTGGATCTCGGCGACCACGTCGGCATCCGGGGCGAGGTGATCACGTCCCGACGGGGTGAGCTGTCCGTGCTCGCGAAGGAGTGGACGGTGACCGCCAAGTGCCTGCATCCGTTGCCGGACAAGCACAGGGGCCTCGCCGACGAGGAGACCCGGGTCCGCGCCCGCTACCTCGACATCGCCGTCAACCCCGAGTCGGCCCGGATGGTGCGGCTGCGCAGCGACGTGATCCACGCCATCCGCGGCTTCCTGCACGACCGCTCGTATCTCGAAGTCGAAACGCCGATGCTGCAGGTGGTGCACGGCGGCGCGAACGCCCGCCCGTTCGTGACCCACAGCAACGCCTACGACATGCGGATGTACCTGCGGATCGCGCCCGAGCTGTACTTGAAACGGCTCTGCGTGGCCGGCGTGGACCGCGTCTTCGAACTCAACCGCAACTTCCGCAACGAGGGCGCGGACGCCACCCACAACCCCGAGTTCACCATGCTGGAGGCCTACCAGGCCTACGGCGACTACACCACGATGCTGCACCTGATCCGCGACCTGGTCCAACACGCCGCCACCGCCGCCCACGGCCGCCCGATCGCGCTACGCCGCAACGCGGACGACACCCTCACCGAGCACGACCTCGCAGGCGACTGGCCGACGATCCCGGTCTACGAAGCCGTTTCCACCGCACTCGACACCGAGATCACCCCCGACACGACCCCACCCGACCTCAGAAAACTGCTGACCGAAGCGGGCTTGGCCGGCCACGACGAACTGTGCCACGGCGACCTGATCCTGGCCGCTTATGACCAACTGGTCGAGGCGAAAACAATCGCCCCCACCTTCTACACCGACTTCCCGGCCGAAGTCTCCCCACTCACCCGCCCGCACCGCGCCGACCCGCGCAAGGCGGAACGCTGGGACCTGGTCGCATTCGGCACCGAACTGGGCACCGCGTACTCCGAACTCACCGACCCACTCGAACAACGTCGCCGCCTGTCCGAACAATCGCTGAAAGCGGCCAGCGGCGACGTGGAGGCAATGGAACTCGACGAGGATTTCCTCCGCGCCCTTGAACACGGCATGCCACCCACCGGCGGCCTCGGCATGGGCATCGACCGGCTGCTGATGATGTTGACCGGCACCACGATCCGACAGACGGTCCTGTTCCCGTTCGTCCGCCCGCCAGGTCAGGAAGCCAACAGCAGATAAGCCATCCCGCCACCCATCAGCGCACGACACCCGTG
>DATBCR010000114.1:0-2754 GCA_036270375.1 Pseudonocardiaceae bacterium
CCTGCTTGGCCTTCGCCAACTGGTCCGCGGTCGGGAACTTCGGAGCACCCTTGACCGTCGGCAACGCTGCGGCGGCGGCCGTGTCGAGGCTGCCGCTGCCCTGCAGCGACGCCATCAGCACCGGCCGGGCGAAGCCCTTCAGGAACCCGTTCTGGCCGTCGGCGCTGTAGAGGTACTCCTCCCACAGCCGGGCCGCGGCCGGGTGCGGCGCCCACCGGTTGATGGCCTGCGAGTAGTAGTTCGCGTACCGGCCGTCGGTCGGCACGTTCACCTGCCAGTTGATGCCCTTGGACCTGAACTCCTTGGCGTAGCCGGCATTCAGGTAGTCCCAGTCGATGGTGATCGGTGTCTCGCCGGACTCCACCGTGGTCTGCTTGGCCTGCACCGGGTTGAAGTTGCCGGCCTTCTTCAGCTTCGCGAAGAAGTCGATGCCCGGCTGGATGTTGTCGAAGCCGCCGCCGTTGGCAAGGGCCGCCGCGTACACACCGGCGAACGCGGCACCGGCCTGCGTCGGGTCACCGTTGAGCGCGACCATGCCCTTGTACCGCGGCTTGAGCAGGTCGGTGAACGTCTTCGGGCACTGCGCCACCTTCGAGGCGTCGCAGCCGATCGAGATGTAGCCGCCGTAGTCGTTGTACCAGGAGCCGTCGGTGGCGGCCTGGCCGCTGGGGATCTGCGCGAAGCTCGCCACCCGGTACTTCGCGAACAGGTTCTGGGTGTCCCCGGTCAGCGCGAACGAACTGCCAACGTCCACCACGTCCGGCGCCCGGGTCTGGCCCTTGCGGGAGGTGATCGCGTTGAGTTCGTCCTGGCTACTGCCGTCCGGGTTCTCGTCGTTGACCTTGATGCCGTACTTCTTGCTGAAGTTGTCCATCAGTTCGCCGTAGTTGGCCCAGTCCCGGGGGAGCGTGATCGCATTGAGCTGCCCCTCCTTCTTCGCGGCGTCGACAAGGGCGGACAGGCCACCGAGGTCCTGCGCGGTGTGGGCGACCGCAGGATTGTGGGTGGTCACACCCGTGCCGGTGTCGGTGGCGGGTGCGGCGCCGCAGGCGCTCAGCGCGAGCGCGGCGGCCACCAGGGCACCGGTAGTGCGGAACGCGGTCACGGCTCTCCAGACAGGGGTGTACGGGCAGGACTTGTCCGAACAAGTGCGCCCAGAGTCAACGGGACGTATATGGCGATCGGGTTGCCAAGACGAGAACACAGCAACGCCAGCGGCGGGCGGCTTGGTGTCGTGACAAGCCAAAACAGTGACCATTACCATCGAAGCTCGATCATCGTTACCGTGATGGGGTCACGTCACGACTGCGCGCAGCGAGGCGAGGAAGGGACGGCGATGCGCACACGACACCAGGAGATCGCCGACGCGCTGCGGGCCGCGATCGAACGCGAGGACTGGGCACCCGGCGCGCTGCTCCCACCGGAAACCGAACTGGCCGCCGGCTATCACGTCGCCCGAGGCACCGTCCGGCACGCCCTGGCGAGTTTGGCCGCCGAAGGCCTGATCAGCTCGCGGCAGGGCGCTCGCCGCGTCGTGCTCGGCGGCCGGCGCAGCCAGAGCTTCGCCGAACTGCGCAGCTTCGCCGAATGGGCCACCGCGACCGGCCGTACCGCGACCGGCCTCGTGATCTCCACCACCCGCCGCCCCGCCACCGCCCAGGACGCCGCCGACCTGCGGATCACACCCGGCAGCGACGTGCTGGCCGTGATGCGGCTGCGCAGGCTGGACGGGGCGCCGGTGCTCATCGAACGCACCGTCTACGCGGGCTGGATCGCCGACACCATCGAGAAGATCGAACCCGACGCCGACTCGGTCACCGAACGGCTGCGCCGCGACGCCAACGTCGTGTTCGCCTACGGCCGGCACCTCATCGACGCCGTCGCCGCCGGCACCCGCGACGCCGAACTGCTCGGCGTCCGCCGTGGCAGCCCCCTGCTGCGCATCCGGCGCACCACCACCAACCACGCCGGCCGGCCGGTGGAGAGCTCCGAGGACCGCTACCGCACCGATGCGGTCAGCTTCGTCGTGCACAACGCCCTGTCCGCATGACCCGAAAACGCCCGGGCTACCGTTGACCTCACCCAATGTCGTAGGAGATGGAGCACCGGACGTGTCGGTGAACACACCGGTCGGGACAACCCCGGCCGGGCTGGCGCAGGTCGAGTTCGCGATCGGCGGAATGACGTGCGCCGCGTGCGCGGCCCGGGTGGAACGCAAACTCAACAAGCTCGACGGCGTCACCGCGACGGTGAACTTCGCCACCGAGAAGGCCAGCGTCCACACCGCGACGCCGATCCGCACCGCCGACCTGATCGCCGAAGTCGAACGCGCGGGCTACCACGCCGAACTGATCGAACCCGACCAGCCGCCCGCCGAGGACGACACCGACGACAGGCATGTCCGCTACCTGTGGCGCCGGCTCGTCATCGCGCTGCTGCTCGCGGCACCCGTCGGCGACCTGTCCATCACGCTGGCCCTCGTGCCGTCGCTGCGGTTCCCCGGCTGGCCGTGGGTGCTGCTCGCGTTGACGATCCCCGTCGTCGGGTGGGCCGCGTGGCCGTTCCACCGCAAGGCACTTGTCAACCTGCGGCACCGGTCGGCGTCCATGGACACCCTGGTGTCGATGGGCATCACGGCCGCGAGCTGCTGGTCGATCTACACGATCTTCTTCCACAGCCAGGACACCGCGGCCGGCACCGGCGTATGGGGCCTGATCTTCGCGCCCGGCGGCTCGGTCTACCTGGAAGTCGCCG
>DATBCR010000115.1:0-2469 GCA_036270375.1 Pseudonocardiaceae bacterium
GCTGCGGAGGACGGTGTCGTCGGCGCACCGCCTCCACTGCCGTTCGACGACGGGGTGGTCGGTCCGCCGCCGCCGTCCTTCTCGTTGGCGATGTCGTTGAACCGCTTGGCGTTGTTGTCCTCGGTGGCCTGGTAGCTGTCCGCGGTGGCGTGGGTCGCGTCTGCGGCCGCGTCCACCTCCTTCGCGGTGGCCTCGACGTGCTGCTGCGCGGTCTGCACGTGTTGCTGTGCGGTGCCGGCGAACTCCTCATTCAGCGCGCCGAAGTCCTTCGCGCCGATCGAGACGCCGCCGACTTTCGCGCCCACGTCCCGGATCGCGCTCGCGGTGCCGGTGATCCCGGTGCCGGTGGTGTGCATCTCGCCGGTCGGATACTCGGCTTTCCCGCCGGCACCACCGGGTTCCTCGCCGTGCGGCGTCGGCTCCTCGGTGGGGACGTGGGTCGGCTCGGGGATGTGCTCCCCGGACGGGTGGAACGTCATGCCGTCGCCCCGGTCGGGTAGGGCTGGGCGGCGTCGTAGACGGCCTTCGACGTGCCGGCGATCATGGAGAAGCGGCCGAGGTTCTTGGTCAGCGTCTCCATCATCTTCGCCAGTTTCTCCATGTTCTGTGCGCTGCCGGCCAGGCCCTCGACCAGTTTGCTCAGCTTGCCGGCGATCTTGGATGCCACTTCTGCGGCCTTCGCGACCGTCTCGCCGACGAACGCCGCGATCGACCCGCCGAGCGTGAACCACGAGGACGCGAGGGCGAGCAGCGCGTCCTCGATCAGCTGCGAGATGAACTGCGAGATGAGGCCGTAGACGAGGCTTCGGATGGTCATCACCAGCGTGCCGCTGACCGCGACGACGGTGGCGGTGCCGTCAAGGGTGTGGCCGAGTGCGGTCAGTTCGCCGGTCAACTGGTCCATCTGCTGCTTGTAGGCGGCGCCGGCGTTGCCATGCCAGTTCTGGGTCTGCTGCGCCACGTTCGCGCCGTGCTGCTGCGCCTCGGTGCGGACCTGGGCGGCGGCCGTCTTCAGGGTGTTGATCTGCGCGTTGATCGCGTCCGGGTTGCCCAGCAGCATGTCCAGCGGTTCACGCAGGAACGACACGTGCTGCAGCAGCCAGCCGACACCTGCGTTGATCAGCGCGTTCAACGGGTCGGCCAGCGCGGCGACGGTGTCCACCACCGCACCGGCGCCGGAGATCGCGACGTCTGCGATCTGCCCCGCGGAGGACTCGGAGTTGTTCGTGATCGCTCCGACCAGTCCCGCATAGGAATCCGCGATTCCCGCACCACTTGTCGCCGTAGTCACTGTGGCACCTCACCCCAGCCAGTCGGTCACGTCACCAGTCGCTCGAACCGAGCACCGAGCCGCCGGGCCGATCATCGTCGTCGTCCGCCGGACGCGCGGTTCGACGCACCGGCTGCCCCTGCGGTTCCCGTCGAACCGGCGGCGTGAAGGTCGGCGGTGTGAAGGCGGGCGGGGGCGGCGCGGTTGGCTCGGACGGCGGCAGGAAGCGGGCGTCGTCGGCCGCGTACGGATCCGGCTCGGGCGGCGGCACGAACCCGGTGAGCATCTTGGTCACGTCGGAGTCGGCGCCGCCGAGCGCGGTGAACGCGGTGAGCACGTTGCCGGCCGCGCGCCGCTGCGCCTCCCGTGCGGTACGCAGGATCTCGGCGGCGAGCCGAGCACCCGTGCCGTGCACCGCGGCGTCACTGATCCGCAGGTCGGCAAGGGAACCGTTGGGCGCGACCGTAACCGTCACCAGACCGTCCGCCGAGGACGCGGCGGCCCCTGCCGTGCTGAGACTCTCCTGGAACTGCGCCGCCTTCTCCTTGGCGGCTGCTGCCCGCGCCTCGAAATCGGCCAGCCAGGCGTTCGGCTCCACCATCGCGACCACCCTTCCCACGATCAGAAGGACAGTGTGCCGCCACCGGTGACCACCTGTCCTGTGATCCATCCAACCCGGACTACCGGATCGGGTGGTTCTGGTCGAGTGTCCGGGATGGTGTCGCGTAGTGGATCGTTCCGATACCTTCCGTGAGATGGACGTCATCCTGGTTCCCGGCCTGTGGCTGGACGGCTCGTCGTGGGACGCGGTCACCCCGGCACTCGACGCGGCCGGGCACCGCACGCACCCACTGACCCTGCCCGGCATGGCCGCCACGGACACCGACCGCGCCGGCGTCAGCCTGCGGGACCAGGTCGACGCGGTGGTCGCGGCGATCGACGCGTGCGCCGAACCGGTTGTCCTCATCGGACACTCGGCCGGCTGCGGCATCGCCTACGCGGCCGTGGACGCCCGGCCGGATCGCGTCGCGCGCGCTATCTACGTCGGCGGCTTCCCTACTGGCGACGGCGACCACCTTGCCGATGGATTCCCCGCCCGCAACGGCGAAGTCCCGCTGCCGGACTGGTCCGCCTTCGGCGCCGAGGACCTGACCGACCTGGACGAGCCGGCACGCGACGAGTTCCGGGCGCGCGCCGTC
>DATBCR010000116.1:0-3565 GCA_036270375.1 Pseudonocardiaceae bacterium
GTCACCAGGATAGTTCCGGTTGTCGCCATTGTGTTCCCGTCCTCGTGTCGCCGTCGAATCGTCACCATTCTTCGCCGCCGACCACCAGAACCGGGCGAAGATAACTCGGTCTTCGTCAGGTACCAACGTATCCACGGCTGACCTGACGGACCAACTCCACGCGCGTTGACCCGTGCCGGCCGCGCACAGCACGATTTCCCCATGCAGTGGAACGACATGTATCTCGCCGGCACCGGGGCCTTCCTGCCCAAGATGGTGCTCGTCGAGGACGCGATCGCCGCCGGTCGGTACGACGAGCACAGCGCCGCCTACACCGACCACCTGTCGGTGACCGTGGCGGCCGACGAGGACAACGTGGCCGACATGGCCGTCGCGGCCGGCCGGCAGGCGTTGGCACGCGCGGGATACCAGCCGGCCGACGTAGCGGCCGTGTTCTATTCGGTGGTGTACCACGCCGGTATCGACGTGTGGAACGCCGCCGCCTACATCCAGCAGGGTGTTGCCGCGCCGAACTGTTTCTCGGCTGAGGTGCGGGCCGGTTCGAACGGCGGCCTGATGGCGGTCGAGGTGGCGGCGGCCTGGCTGACCGCACACCCGGACGCCGCCGTGGCCGTGTCGACCGCGGGTGACCTGTGGGCCGAGCCGTTCTTCGACCGTTGGCGCGCCGACCGGATCCTCTACGGCGACGGCGCGGCGGCGGTCGCGGTGTCCCGGCGGGGCGGTTTCGCGCAGATCCTGTCGCTCGTCACGAAAACCGATCCCAGCCTGGAGGCCGTGCATCGCGGCAACCAGCCGTGGGGGCCGTTCAACTACACGGCGGAGCACCCGATCGATCTGATCGAGCGGCACGACGCGTATGTCGACACGGTGGACCGCAAGTGGCTGTGGGACAAGCTGCAGGCGGGTGCCCGGGAGGCGGCCGAACAGGCGCTGGCCGAGGCGGGCCTTTCGCTCGGCGGCATCGACCACATCGTGGTGCCGCACTTCGGCCGGGACCTGATCACCCGCCAGTGCCTCGAACCGCTCGGTGGCGCCGAACTGGACCGCACCACGTGGGAGTTCGCACGGCAGGTCGGTCACCTCGGCCCCGGCGACCAGTTCGCCGGGCTGAATCACCTGAGCGAGGCGGGCCTGCTCAAGCCGGGACAGTTCGTGCTGATCTACGGCGTCGGCGGCGGATTCACCTGGTCCTGCGCCGTTCTGCAGGTGCTCAACGACCAGCCGTGGGCGATCACCGCCCTGTGATGGGAGCGCAGCATGCCAGCGGTGGGTGTCCTGGGAATGGGTGTGCACGTGCCGGCCACCGTCGTGGACAACGGCCGGATCGGTGCCTGGACCGGGACACCCGTTGACTGGATCGAGGAACGGACCGGCATTCTCGGCCGGCGCTACGCCGATCCCGGCACTACGACGTCGGATCTGGCGTGCGCGGCGGTGAACAGCCTGTTCGCCACGCAACCGGACATGCGGGCGCGGGTCGACCTGATGGTGCTGGCAACGTCCACTCCGGACCAGCCGCAGCCTGCGACGGCCGCGATCCTCCAGCACAAGCTTGGCATGTCCGTACTGCCGGCGTTCGACGTCAACGCGGTGTGCTCCGGTTTCGTGTACGCGCTGGCCACCGCGGAGGCCCTGCTGACGTCGCGTGGCGGCCAGGCGGGTCTCGTCGTGGGGGCGGACATGTACTCCACGATCATGGACCGCGCCGACCGCCGCACGGTGAGTCTGTTCGGCGACGGCGCGGGCGCGGTGCTGCTCGGCCCGGTGCCGGACGGCTACGGCGTCATGGCGACCCGGCTGACCACGAACGGCGAGTACCGCGAGCTGGTCCAGGTGATCGCGGGCGGCACGCGGGAACGCTTGTCCGCCAACGCGATCGCGGCCGGCCGGGACCTGTTCCGGATGGACGGCCGGGGTGTCCGCGATTACGCGATGCACGCCGTGCCCAAGGTGATCGACGACGCCCTGTCCGCCGCGTCGCTCGGTGTCGACGATATCGACCGCGTGATCATGCACCAGGGCAACACCCGGCTGGTGGAAACGCTGGCGCGCGAGCTCGGCGTGCCGATGGCGAAAGTGCCGCTGACCGCACCGGAATACGGCAACACGGGCGCCGCGTCGATCCCGATCACCCTGCACCGCGCCGACACCGAACGCCCGTTCCGACGTGGCGAACGGGTGCTGCTCGCGGCGGTCGGCGGCGGCATGACGGCGGCCGCGTCCGTGCTCACCTGGTACTGACCGAACACTGGAGATGCCATGCGGCTCAAGGGAAAGGTCGCCGTGATCACCGGCGGCACCAAGGGGCTCGGCAAGGCCGTCGCGCAGCGGTTCCTTGACGAGGGCGCCAGCGTGGTGTGCGCGGCTCGGACCCCCGGCGACAGCGACGTGCTGGTCCGGCTTGCCCGGGACCGTGCCGTGTTCCACAAGGTGGACGTGACCGACCCGGACAGCGTGGCCGGCGTGATGGACGTGGCGATCGACACCTACGGCGGCCTGGACATCCTGGTCGCCAACGCGGGCGTGAACCGGGACGGCAAGGTGGTACACCTGAGCCCTGCGGATTGGAAACACATGGTGGACACCAATCTTAACGGCGTCTTCTACAGCACCCAGGCGGCCGCGAAACACATGGTGCGCCAAGGCAGCGGCCGGATCATCACGGTGTCGTCGTGCATGGCGAGTCGGGTCGCGATCGGTGCGGCCGGCTACGCGGCGACCAAGGCGGCGGTGGAGATGTTCACCAAGACCGCGGCGATCGAGTTGGGGCGCAAGGGAGTCCAGGTCAACTGTGTCGCGCCGGGGGTGCTGGACGGCGGCATGGGCAGCGCGGTCGCCGGCAACGAAACCCTGTGGAACGCCTACCGGCCCCGGTTCGCGCTCGGCCGCGTGGGCACGCTCAACGAGGCGGCGGACGCGGCCGTCTTTCTCGCGTGTGACGAGAGTTCCTATGTCAACGGGCATGTGCTCGAGGTGAACGGAGGCCTGTTGTGGGCGTGAACCGTGCGGTGCGTCTCGATGTCGCCAGCGGCGTCGGCACCATCCGGCTGGACCGGCCGCCGGTGAACGCGCTGGACAAGGCAGGCCAGGCGGACCTGCGTCGGGCGGCGGACGAGGCGGCCGAACGCGACGACGTGGCGGCGGTCGTGCTGTACGGCGGGCCGGACCGGTTCTCGGCCGGCGCCGACATCCGGCAGATGGCCACCATGACGCACGCCGACATGCTGGTGCACGCCGAACGTCTCCAGGCGGCATTCACGGCGGTGGCGGACATCCCGAAACCGGTGGTGGCCGCCATCACCGGATTCGCGCTCGGCGGCGGCTGTGAACTGGCGTTGACGGCGGACCGCAGGGTATTCGCCGAACAGGGTCGAATCGGGCTGCCGGAAATCCTGCTCGGCGTGATTCCGGGCGCGGGCGGCACACAACGGCTGGCCCGGCTGGTCGGCCCGAGCCGGGCGAAGGACGTCATCTTCACCGGCCGCGCCCTGGACGCCGCCGAGGCACTCCGCGTCGGCCTTGTCGACGACGTGGTGCCGGCGGACCAGGTCCTTGCGACGGCGAC
>DATBCR010000117.1:0-4324 GCA_036270375.1 Pseudonocardiaceae bacterium
AGCGAGCCCTGCCACAGGTCGGTCGCCGGCGAGCTGACCGCCGGGTCGAACGCCTTGGACAGAGTGACCAGGTCGAAGCTGACCGAACCGGCCGCACCGCCACCGGCCGGGGTCGGGCCGACCTCCGACGGCGCGACGGCCCAGAGACCCGATGCCAGCGGGTTCCCGTGCGCCACACCGATCGCGGTGGTGCCGTTGACGATGGACGGCAGGTCGGGGTCGCCGGCCTCCGGTCCGAAGTCGAACATTGTCGGCTGCGTCGCCGTCCCGATCACCGCGACGGCACTGGTCTCCGACGGCACCAGCCATGACGGCGAGGACGCGCTACCGGGCATCGGCAGCGGCAGCGTGGCCGGCTGGACGGCGGCCAGCCGCATGCCGGTCACCGCGTTCAACCGAGGATCGACGAAGAAGTTCTCGGCCGCGGTACCGGTGTTGTGCACCGTGACCGGAACCGTCACCGCGTGACCGGCCGCCAGCTTCGTGCCCGAGCTGTTCGGCAGACCCGCCGCGTGCGCGTCGACCGAGTTGAACCGCACACGACCCGCGAATGGCTGCGACAGTTCGTCGCCGACCACCGGGTCCGCGAAGTTGACCACCAGCGTCCACCGCCCGGCGTGCGGGTTGCGGACGTACAGGTCGGTCTGCAGCGCGGGCTGCAGTGTGCCGTCCTGCGTCGACAGGTTGTAGCTGGTTGGCAGCAGGTTGGTGCCGGCGGCGGCACCCTGGCCCCGCGGGTCGATCAGGAAGGCCGCCACGTTGTCCGCCGCGTCGTTGGTCAGGTCGACGCTCGCCGACAGGTCGTGCTGCCCGGCCGGCACGTCGAACTGGTAGAAGTTCTCCTGGCCGAGGTCGGACTGCCGGCCGTTGCCGCCGGTCAGGGTGCCGTTGAAGGAACCACTGCCGTGCGAAACGCCGACGAGGCTGCGGAGCACGACCGGCACCGACGTCTGGCCGCCAGCACCCGCGTTCAGCACGACGGAACCGCTACCGTCACCGGGCTGCGCCGGGGTGGTCGCGGTGACCGACACCGTGCCGGTCTGGCCGGGGGCCAGGTGCAGCACGGACTGGCTGACCGAGCCGAAACCGGTGATGTTCTCGGTGCTCTCGGTGAACGGGACGACGCCGACGGTGCCGCCGACCGTGCTGACCCGGCCGAAGATCACCGCGGTCCAGGTGCCGGCGGTCGGGAACCGGACATCGTCGAAGCCGGCGTTGCCGACGCCCTGTGGCAGCGAGTGCGCTGCCATCTTGCCGTTCGGGTCGATCAGGATCAGCCGCACGCGTGCGTTCAGCGACGCGCCGGCGGCACCCGGGTAGGCGATCGATGCCGTCAACCGGTCGCTGTTCGCGGGCACGTTGAACTTGATCACGCCGTAGTTGTTGTTGGCACCGGCCCAGTCCGCGAAGTGCGGGCTGGCGGTGTCGCTGAGCGTCACGCTGCCGCTGGACGTGTTCTTCGGCGCACCGAAGCCACGGCCGGACAGCTGCACGTTCTGCGCGCTGGCACCGTTGTTGGTGACCTTGAGCTGGAAATGCTGCTGGCTGCCCTGCGCACCGGCCGCGTCCAGCTGGGACTGGTTGACCAGCAGGGTCGAGCCGGTCGCCGCGGGCGCACCGTTGGCGTCGTGCACGGACAGTGCCGCCTGGACGGCCTTGTACGTGTCGAGCCGGCCGGTGCCCTGTTCGACGCCGGGCACGGACAGGTCGTCCGCCGTGCTCACCAGGATCTGCTTGACAAGCGCCGGGCTCGGGCTCGCGCCGTTGTGCGCGTGCCGGTAGGCCTGGATCACCAGTGCGGCAGCGCCCGCGGTCAGCGGTGCGGACTCACTCGTGCCACCACTGCGTTCCACATTGGACGGTTGGCCGACGAAGTTCGTGCAACCCTGGTACAGGTCGGTGTTCGCGGTGCACAGCGCGAAACTGCTGTCACCGGGGGCGAGCAGGTCGATGGTCCGGCCGCTCGCCGTGACACCGCTTGACGACAGCTCGCTGATGTTGTCGTTGAGCCAGCCGTTCGGCGCGAACTGCTGCGCGGCCGCGTAGTCGGTCTGCGCGAGCCAGCGGAACGTGGTGGACGCGCCGGTCGCGATCACGTTCGGGTCACTGGCCGGCGAGCCCTGCGTGTTGGTCGGACCCGCGTCACCGGTGGACACCGTCACCGACGCGCCCGCCGCGACGGCCGCGTCGTCGAACAGCCGCACCGCGTCCTGCGACGAGCTGTCCGGGAACGGGTCGAAGCCGAACGACTCGTTGATCACGTCAACGTGGTCGACGTTCACGGCCCACTGGATGGACTGCAGGATCGCCGATGTGGTGGAGAAGTTCGTGTTGCCGAACACCTTGAAGCCGTACAGAGAGGCACCTGGCGCGACACCCTCGATCCGGATGTTGCACGGGCTGCTCAGCGAGTGCGCACCGAAGTTGGAGATGTCGTATACCTGGCGGCCCTGCGCGGCGATGGCGCTGGCGTCCAGGAAGGCCTCGCCGGCGGACGTCGGCGCGTTCGGCCCGTCACCGGTGAAGTCCTGGAAGTCGCCGAAGACGTGGCTGCCGTCGGCCCGGATGAAGTCCGGGTTGTTGGTGTCGATGCCCTCCGCGATCCAGGCCACCTTCACGCCGGCACCCGTGTAGCCGAGGCTGCGCGCGGTCTTCGCGTTCGGGTCGTCCGAGTCGGTGTGCGTGACCGCGAGCGCCTCCGGCTCGAGCAGCGGCTTGGCGCCGGGCGCGGGACAGGTGCCCGGAATGTCCGACGGGCTGGCCGAGCCACTGCTGGAACTGGAAGCCAATTGTGATGCAGCAGGTGGGGCACCCTTGATGAGCGAGTCCGGGATCACCGACGCCACGTTCGGGTTGGCGGCCAGGCGGGCCGCCTCGCCCTTGGACACGGTGGCCGCGAGGGCGTTGGCGAGCGTGTACGTCTGCACGTGCTTGGCGTGCACCTGGGACAGTTCGGACACCAGCGGGGCCTGTGCGCTGGTGATGCCCTGCGCGCGGCTGGCCGCGGCGGGCGAGTTCTTCGCGGCGGGTGCCGGCTGGTTGCGCATGAGCACGATCACCGGGGTGTTCGCGTCCTGCGACAGGGCCGCGGCTTCCTGCGCCGTCAACGGTTGTTGGCCAGCCGCGACAGCGGCCGGGACGGCGACCGCGGCGGCCGCCTGTGTGATGGCCAGTGTCGCGGACGCGGTCACCGCGATGGCTAACGCTAATTTTCTGCTTCGCCGCATGGAGCCCTCCGGGTCGGCGGCCGGTTTTCGGCCGCGCAATGGCATCGACTACCGAAACCGAAGGGACGCTAGCAGAGGCGATGGCACTGTCGACAGCATCGAAAGGCGGTCTTACACCGTCTACGGCCGTCAGCGGTCAGCAGTGGTCGCAATACGACTAGTTCGGACAGTGCGAGACAGATCCACACACCGCCCGGCACAGGTCAGCCGCGCTGGATGGCACGCAGTCGGAACGCCACCACGATCTGCACCACACCCAGCACCAGCGCGGTGATCGCGGTGAACACCACGAAGTAGCTCAGCGACAGCGCGGGCAGACTCAGGAACACCACGCCGAGCGCCAACGCGAGCACACCGCCGACGATGAGCCACACACGATGCGCACCGTCACTGTCCATGGCGAGCGCGATGTCCGCGACACCGGTGAGCAGCCACTGCAGCGCGACAAGAGCCGCGATCAGCACAAGGCTGACCACGATGTGCCGCAAGCAGATCACGCCACCGATGATGTAGAGCACGCCCGCCACCCCGGACAGCACCTGCTGCCCGGTAGTCCGATCAGGACGGTGCACGAACGCGCCACCGACCCGGGACACACCGATCACGAGCAGCCACAGGCCGACGAGCACACCGAAGGTCAGCAGACTGATCGCCGGCCATGTCCACACGACGATGCCGAACACGGCGGACAACAGCCCGAAGGTCAACGGCAGCCACCACGGCACAAGCGACCGCAACTCGGCACGAATCTCGTTGGCCAGCGGATCATTGGCAAGTGGGCCAGTCATCGCACACACCTCCACGGAACGCACCAGATCACTGCCGGACGCGCCTGCGACGATGGCACGCCCGGCGCCCGAACACCCCACAAGCGCAGGTTTATCACTCAGATTGATGAGGACCGCCGACGCGAGACCACGCCGGCCCGCCCATGGCAGCGCGAACGATCTGCCGGCAGCGCTTGCAGGGTTGTGCGACTTGCACGTCTCACGGATACAGAGCGCATTATCCGTGAGGCGCGCAACGAACCTACCCACCCGTCGGGGCTGCACACCGGAACGGTCGACGAATGTCTCAATCAGGCGCGACTTGCCGAC